>CAYOSZ010000386.1:0-2895 GCA_964406715.1 uncultured Ignavibacteria bacterium
CTACGCCCGGTTGTATTACGTCCACAACAACCCGGTCAAGCACGGCCTGGTTCCATCCTCGAGGACCCATATCCGGGGCTTTATGGACCTTCAGCCTGTTTAATATCTCTTGCTGGTAGGGGGCATCTTTTTTTCTAACTAGCACGGGAATATCCACCGATTCAAGCAAGGAAAGATCGTTCAGGCTGTCCCCCAATCCTGCGCTCAGAAGCTCATCCCTCCAATTGGTTTTGTATATTTGGATCAACAACCTGGCAGCTTTGCCTTTATCATTATCTCCGGTAAGGTGAAAGAGCCTCCCGCCGGTGGTTAAGGTCAATCCGCTCTGGTTGAACTTTCTTTCAGCCAACCTGATCCTCTCCTTATCCTCTTTCCCCTGAAGATAAAACGGCTCGTCGTATTCCCTCTTTCTGGCCAGATCTGCATCAATTTGGCTGAGGTTAAGCAAAGAGGAGATCTCCGCTGGTTTCATGTCACCGAAGCCGATCGCTTTAAGGTTTAATTCACCGAAGACCTCCAAGAACTTCTCTCTGATCTTCCGGTAGGGAATCCCCAATTCCAATACCAGATATTTGCCTTTTCTCTTAGATTCAACCGGCATCTGCCGAAAGTATCCCCGGGGAATGAAAACCGCTCCTCCATTTTCGGAAATAAAAGGTTCTTCTATCTCAAGCTTTCTCTGGTATAGCTCAAGCTCTGCTCTGGTTTTGCTGGAACATAAGATCAGAGGGATTTTTCTTTTTTTGATTTTCCCTAAAGCGGGGAGAGCTTCCTCAAATGAATAATTATGCGGATCCAGCAGGGTGCCGTCCAGATCGGTGAAGATCAAAAAACTTTTTTTCTTTCTGACCATGTGACCTTACAGATGAGAGAACTCATCCGGTTTGGATTTCTCCTCCTTGTGGACCTTGAACCTTCTTTCCAGTATATCCTTGGCCATATCCTTGCCTCCCAGGCCGAATGCGATGGCTGACGCCAGGGTTACTCCCCCGAAGGAGATGGCGAAGGTACAGACCACTATGCCGCGAGCGATCCCCAACTGCTCAATGGCCATGGCGGCGAAGAGAATTATGATGAGCATCTGAAAGAGAGTGGATATCAGCTTGGCCGATCTGATATGGGCGTTGACCAAACCAATGAGAACCGCCCGGCTTAAGAATCTCGAAAGAAAGTACCCCAAAAGGAAGACGAAGACCGCTATCACGAAATGAGGGATATAGGTGAAGATGGATACGACCAGGTTGTCCACCGCATAAACGTCCAGCATTCCCAGGGCGATCACAAAGAAGAGGAAAACCACACACCAGTAGATGACGATTCCGATCACCTCACTGGCCGAACGATCAATGCTGGCTTTGTTCAGAACCGAGGTCATCCCCGTCCGGTAGGCGAATACGTCGAACTTAACTGCCCTCAAGAGGTATCTTAAGATCAATTTCAGAAGCCAGGCGATGATAAATCCCAAAACGATGATTATGATAAGCTGCAGCGCATCGGGAGCAAGATTGGCGATCTTTCTCCAGGATTCCACCAGCGACGTTTTCCATGAGGTTTCCATACCGCACCTCCTCCGGGCTATGGTTTGACATCCTTATCCCAGTTGGCCAACAGGTATATCTTTTGTTTTTCAAACTCCTGGCATAAGATTTCCAGCTTTTCCTCCACTTCCACTGCATCCGAATCTATGGTTTGGTTGACGAAAGAAGCAATCCATCCCAGATAAAGGGGCGTTAGGGATTTCAGGATGTGCGTCCGGGAGATGGTTCTTTGACGGTAGGCAAGCGCAAAGTCGTAGACTATCTTGACCCAGACCGGATCAGGAAGATGGAAATCAACCACGTGGTGCGAAGCCACCTCTTCCAACTGAACCACGGAGCCGGCGGAGAGAACTTTCTTCCATACCGAACCAAGGTTAGACAGTCCATGTTTGAAGCTGTCCACCATCCTTTCAAGATTAACCCGTATCGGTTCCAATCCCACCTCGAACTTAAAGCCGAACTCCTTCACCGGCTCCGATTTGGTCACCTGGGACCAGACCGGGTGGTATAATTCCATCAAATAAAATACCGGTCCCACCACCTGTACCAGCATCTCGGAAAGATCGGTGGAGGGGTCTTTAGCCTGGTGAATCTTCGCCCCCAAAAAGGATTGGCAGACTTTGAATCCGTCGGCTATGGCGGTAGTGGTCATCCATATGTCTATGCCAAAGCGGGCAACGTCCGTGTCGTAGACTCTCTTCGACAGATAGTGTTGCGCCAGTTTCCCCGAAAATCCAAAGTCACCTCCGATGGGCTGCCTGATCCTCTTTCCGTACAGAGCCCTGGTCAGAGGATAGACTATGCTGTTGGTGATGGTGCCGTCGTACTTGTGACGCTTGTAAAAGGGGGCGACGAAATCGAATCCGTGGAAAAGAACCGGTTCGATCAAAGCCTCTATCCATTCGGGTGTAATGCTTCGCAAATCGGAGTCGACCACCGCACAGGCTTTGGCATTTAAAGCGGATGCTATCTTAAAGATGGTTCTGAAGGCGCTTCCCTTTCCGGGTATGCCGTGATAGGGCGTGACTATCTTGTGGATGGGATAGATGGGGTGCTCCATCAGCAACACGTCGGGATCATCCAACGTGGTTTCCTTTACCAGCTCCAGGGTTCCGTCGGTGGAGCCTCCATCCGAGTTAACCAGAAGGGTACGGTGTTTGGGAAAGTATTTGGCAAAGCCGGCCGAGACCGCCTTCACCACGTGAGGGATGGTTCTGGCGCTGTTGTAACTGGGAATTCCCACCAGAACGTCCACTTCCCCGATACGTTGAATCTCTTTTCTTACCTCTTTGGACAAGATAGACTTTGCCATGCCCGGCCAACTTTCAAAACAAAGATACCCAACCTTTCTTTTCCC
>CAYOSZ010000387.1:0-2882 GCA_964406715.1 uncultured Ignavibacteria bacterium
GCTGATCTTAGGTCTGTTTTTATTTCTGGTGGGATTGACCGGCCTGGTGTTTTTCGGACAAACAACGGGATTGATCCCTTTAATCTTTGGCGGGTCGCTGGTATATCTGGGTTGGTGTGAAAGTCGCGCTGCTTTGCTTGTTTTCGGTCATACCAGTGTAATAATCGGGGTAGCCATGATCACCTGGGGCATTTACCTTTTGCCATACTCGAAACCGACGCTTTTGCATATCATTGCCCGCCCTCTTTTCTGGGGCTTCGTTGCGCTATTTGGCGGCATCTGTTCTATCTATCATGGTTTCTGCGGGTGCATACGCACCCAGAAACCGGACTAAAAACTCTTAAGCAGTTTAAGAGGGGGAATGATAGAGATTCTCTTAAGACGCTTCATATTTATTGGTGGTATCTTTTCGATACTTCTTTTAAATCAGATATCTGGCAGGGGAGAGGCTGATGCCCGGCAGTACAGCTTTCTGACTTCGAACGTCGTCATCAACGAAGTGCTGGCAAACGAACCGGGTTCTAATACCAAATTGGAATGGGTGGAGCTTTATAATGCTAATTCTATGGAGCTTGATTTGAACGGATGGTCTTTCGTCTGCAAGGATGATACCACCTTGATCCCGGCAGGCACAACCATTCCCGCAGAAGGATACTTGATCATAGCCCGTCAGCTTCTATCCGCACCTCCCGACTCGGTCAGCTTTGAGGGCTGGTGGGGGGATGGATCAGGCGTGTGGGGAGATTCGCCGGAAGAATATTTCCCGGCCATCGAAGCCAAGATGAGCCTGACTAACAGTGGTAGCACGGTCAGCTTGATTGACTCTGACGAGATTGTCCACGCCTTCACCTGGGATCAGGATTGCGGTGACGGCGTTTCCCTGGAAAGAGTTTCTTCTGAGCAAGATACTTGGCTTTGTTGTGTTGCTGTTGAAAAAAGCACACCGGGGAAAAAGAATAGTGTTAGTACCATATATTCAGATAAAATAGATCTGAACATAGAACCCAATCCTTTCTCTCCGGACGGCGATGGCTTTGAGGACAAGGCTATTTTTCACTTCACCTTACCCATGGAGTCTAATCTCACCATCAAAATTTATGACGTCAAGGGGCGATTGATAAAGACCCTCGTCGACGATGAATCGAAGGTGTCAGGAGAGATTGCCTGGAACGGGAAGGATGATGAGAATAAAATTGTTCGGGTGGGCATATATATAGTCTGGGCAGAAGCTGAAGGAAATTCTTACAGCCAGAAGAAGACCACTGTGGTGGTGGCCAAAAAATAACCTCAACCCCTGTTTTCCCCCTCTCCTTAACAAGGAGAGGGGGACATAGGGGGAGAGGTACAAGAAGTTGTATCTTTTCCTTAGGAAAGCCTAACGTGAAAGTGATCGTTTTCTACATATCGGTATTTTTATTATTTTCAGCCTCCACCCAGGCAGCATTTGATAATTTCGGCTCAAGCGCTAAGGTGATGAGTCTGGGCAATGCGTCCGTTGCCCTGACGGATGAGCCGGCCGCTGTCTTTTTCAATCCGGGAGCATTGGGATTCATCGATAAAAAGGGATTTCAAGCCAGCCTTTGCCGGTTGTATGACTTGGATGAGCTTTCGGAGGGTGAGTTCTGTGTGGTTTTTCCTTTTCCTCGTTTCACCCTGGGAGGAGCACTTTATGTTTTCGGAAAGGAGAATTATTATCAGGAGAACGTCGTCAGTTTGGCTTTCTCTTACAGATTAAAAGAGCGTCTTTGCATAGGCTCGAATTTGAAATATATGCGCGTTTCCTTTTCTCCGGAATATGACCCTCTTTCCGCATTTTCGATAGACTTGGGATCAACCTATCAGGTCAATGACAGGTTTCAGGTCGGTTTGGTGGGAAGAAACTTAAATCAGCCCGAGCTGGTGAGAAACTCCGACGATATTCCGACAAATTTCTCCATCGGTTTAGCCGTTTTCCCCTTTAAGGAAGTAACGCTGCTGCTTGATCTCTCTTACGAGAAAAGATACAAGGAGCAGCTTGATTTGGGACAGGAGATCAAGCTTTTGAAGAATCTCCCATTGAGATTCGGGATCCAAACCTCCCCGGCTCGTTATGCCTTTGGAGCCGGCTTCAACTTCGATAAGCTCTGGTTTGACTATGCTTATTTCAATCATTCGGTCCTGGGAGATACCCACAAGATCAGCTTCTCATATATGTGGGGAAACAAAAAGTCGTAATAACGGGTGAAACCCTCTGACGTTGAGCAGACTGCGGTAACACAATCGAGAAAGACCATGATCATGTTTTTTCTGATCTTTTTGCTGATTTACGGTAGCCTTCACCTCTACATGTTTCTGAAGGCAAAGGCTGCACTGGGATTCGGCATGGGAGTTGGCATCTTTGTTTTGCTCTTTTTGGTTTTGATGGTCTTCGCACCGATCCTGGTCAGGGTGCTTGAGAAGCCGGGACTTGAGCCAATCGCCCGGGTGATGGCATACATCGGATATACCTGGATGGCAATTCTGGCTTTGTTCTTCTGTATTTCCATCCTGATCGATATCTTGCGGTTTTTGGTTTGGCTGGGTGGACTAATTACTGCGAAGGATCTTTCAAGCATAGCCAGCGTTACCCTTCTCCATTTCCTCATCCCCTTTCTTCTGTCTCTCAGCTTCGTGGTTTACGGATTTTTCGAGGCAAGGGACATCCGCACCGAGAGGATTACCATAAAAACCTCAAAGCTTCCCCAGGAAATCGGCAGGTTCAAGATCGTTCAGATTTCCGACATTCATCTGGGCGTGATGGTAGGGGAAGAAAGGCTGAAGACGATTCTGGACATCGTCAAAAGGGAAAAACCTGATTTATTGGTATCCACAGGCGACCTTGTCGACGGTGAGATGTGTAACCT
>CAYOSZ010000388.1:0-2877 GCA_964406715.1 uncultured Ignavibacteria bacterium
TTCCCGTTCCCAAAAAGGAAAGACAAGGAAATGGAGATTTCCTTAGCATTATAGGGGCATCCGGCAACAACCTCAAAAGGATTCGAGTCGATTTTCCGCTGGGGGTGTTCATCTGTGTGACCGGAGTCTCCGGCTCGGGGAAATCGACGCTGGTTAATGAAACCCTCTTCCGGGTTCTGGCACGGCATTTTTATGAATCTAAAATCGCTCCCTTAGAGTACGAAAAGATTACAGGCCTTAAGAATGTTGATAAGGTGATCGACATCGATCAATCTCCCATCGGCAGAACTCCCCGATCCAATCCCGCCACCTATACTGGCGTCTTCACTCCCATACGGGATCTTTTTGCCATGCTTCCCGAAGCCAGGGTGAGAGGATACCGGCCCGGCAGGTTCAGCTTCAACGTGCGGGGAGGCAGATGCGAGGCTTGCGAGGGAGACGGCATCATCAAGATAGAGATGCATTTTCTTCCCGACGTCTATGTCCCCTGTGAGGTGTGTAAGAGCAAAAGGTATAACCGGGAGACTCTGGAGATCAAATTCAAGGGGAGGAATATCGCTGATGTTCTGGATATGACCGTGGACGAAGCATATGAGTTTTTTGCCAATATACCCAAAATCAAGAGGAAGCTAAAGACTTTGAAGGACGTGGGATTGGGATACATTCACCTGGGACAGCCTGCCACCACCCTTTCGGGAGGTGAAGCCCAGAGGGTAAAACTCTCCACCGAGCTCTCCAAGGTCTCGACCGGCAGAACCTTCTACATCTTAGATGAGCCCACCACCGGGCTTCACTTCGAGGACGTCAAGATGTTGTTGGGGGTCTTAAACAAATTAGTGGACATGGGGAATACGGTGGTGGTGATAGAGCACAACCTGGACGTGATAAAGACCGCGGACTTTGTCATAGACCTGGGACCGGAAGGTGGTGATGATGGAGGAAGGGTCGTGGCCACCGGAACACCGAAGGAAGTGGCAAAAACTCCCCATTCATATACTGGCAGGTTTCTGAGGAAGATATTAACTACTCCATGAGATTAGTTGGTAAGGCGAGTAAAACCTGGCAATTTTCGGTCAACCTTTTAGGATACTTGGAATGAACAGGTATGTAAGTAAAAGAACAAAACATCTGAGGTAATCGATTATGACTGAACCAAAAAGAACGCCATTTTACGACCTGCATGTCAGGAACAAAGCAAAGATTGTGGAATTTGCGGGATATTTGATGCCCATTCAGTTCCGGGGCATTATGGAGGAACACCGAAGGGTGAGATCCTCGGTGGGGCTTTTCGACATAACCCACATGGGAGAATTTGAAGTGTGGGGAAAGGATGCGGAAAGCTTCATTCAGAGGATGACCACCAACGACGTTTCCAAGTTAGCCACCTATCAGGTGCAGTACTCCTGCATGTGCTACGATCACGGTGGCATCGTGGACGACCTCTTGGTCTATCGCCTGCCGGATCATTTCCTGCTGGTGGTAAACGGTGCCTGTCTGGAGAAAGATTTCAAATGGCTTTCGGATCATGTGTCCGGAGATGCGGAGTTGAAGAATGTCAGCGACCAAACCGCCCTTTTGGCTCTCCAGGGTCCCAAAGCGGAGGATGTTTTTAAGAAGTTGACGGATAAAGATCTGTCTGATCTGAAATTCTACTGGGCAACCTGGGGAAGGGTAAATGGCATTGAGATGCTGTTCTCCAGAACCGGATACACCGGGGAGGACGGATTCGAGCTTTATTTCTCCCCCCCTCACGCGGAGTCGATATGGAATGCCCTGATGGAGGCAGGGAAGGAATTCGACGTCGAGCCGATAGGCCTGGGCGCCAGAGATTCCTTAAGATTGGAAATGAAGTATATGCTTTATGGGAACGACATCGACCAGACCACCAACCCGCTGGAAGCCGGATTAGGCTGGATAGTGAAATTGGACAAGGGGGATTTTGTCGGTAAAGAACCGATATTAAAATTGAAGCAGGAAGGACTCAAGCGCAAGCTGGTTGCCTTCGAGCTTAAAGATCAGGCTTTCCCGCGTCCTCATTACCATATACAAATGGACGACAAGAACATAGGCGAAGTGACCAGCGGGACCTTTTCTCCTTCTCTGAATAAAGGAATAGGATTAGGCTACGTTCCGGTCGAACATTCGAAGGTAGACACAGAATTGGATGTGGTGATTCGGGGTAAGCCGCACAGGGCGGTGGTGATCAAGCCACCTTTTTACAAAAATTTTACGCACAAGTAAAAGAATGCGTTGCGTGGGGATATAGATATCCCGACGTAAACAAAAATTTCTGTTGAAATGAACAAGAAGAACATATATCGAATCATCGATGCTAATTTAAATCGTGCTCGAGAAGGAATCCGGGTGACGGAAGAGGTGGCGAGGTTGTACTTCAACCATGCCAAACTTTCCTCTAAATTCAAGAGACTTCGCCACGAGCTGACCCGGCTTGCCGGCAGGAGCTTCGAAGAGGATAAGCTGCTCTCCTTCCGGGACAGCGAAAAGGACGTGGGGGCTGACAAAATGGGAAGCCTGGAGAAGAAACGAGCAGGCCTTTCTTCCATCGTCCAGGCAAATCTTAGAAGAGCACAGGAAGCCATCCGGGTATTGGAGGAGTTCGGAAAGCTGATCAATCCCGATTCTGCTGGATCTTTCAAGAGGATTCGATTCAGACTGTATACGCTGGAACAGGAGATACTGCGGCTGTTGCGGAAATAAACCTTTCGTCCGAAGGTCCAGCCAGAGCGGAACATTTCGGACCTACAACCTGTTTTACTTTTATTTGCCTCCGTTGGTATCGGACACCGTGTCTGATACCAAAAGGTATTACGACACGGACAGGGTGTCCGTGACGAACAGGGACTAACTTGATACACA
>CAYOSZ010000389.1:0-2872 GCA_964406715.1 uncultured Ignavibacteria bacterium
GATGTTCACGCCGTGACCCTTTCAGCACTACGGCACCGGTTGTTACTTACCTTCGATGCTCTCGCCGAGGGTGTTACCGCCGATACTATCCTGACAGGTCTCCTGGAGAAAGTGCCTTCATGATTGAAGGATCAGCTGAACATTCGGTTCATGACGGAGCGCTCATCTTTAATCGTGAGACCCTCCAAAAGCTGAGGCGACTGCGTCTCGTGGCTCAACGCGTTCGACCCGGTATCTATAAGGGAGAGCGTCGTTCCGTCAAACACGGCAGCAGCATAGACTTCGCCGACTATCGGAACTATGTGCCGGGAGATGACTTGAGACGGTTGGATTGGAACGTCTATGCACGATCTCTTCGCCCTTTCATCAAGCTCATGGAAGAGGAGGAAGACCTTGCCGTGCATGTGCTCGTGGACGCCTCAGGATCGATGCTGTGGGACCAAGGTGATACTCAAAAATTCCGCTATGCAATACGGTTGACCGCTGCACTGAGTGCCATCGCTCTTTACTCCAGGGATCGGCTTATGGTTGCTCGAATCCGATCGAGCGACGTTGAGGAGATACATGGTCCGATCCTAAGTGAATTAGGATTGTTACCACTTCTTAGCTATTTGGAACACTGGCGAGCGGCTGGGACCACAGATCTCAATCATGCGCTCAGGCGCTATGCCTTACACTCCCATCATCCTGGTTTGACCCTGGTGATATCAGATTTCCTTTCCCCAAGTGGGTATCTCGACGGAATGCGCCACCTCCTTCGTCGGGGACATGATATTGTCTTGCTGCATCTTCTGGCCCCGGATGAGATCGAACCCCCACTTCAAGGTGACCTGCGCTTGACAGATGTGGAAACAGAGAGCGCCTTGGATGTATCGCTTGACAGCGGCATCCGCCAACTCTATCACGATAGGCTAGACGCCTGGAAAGGAGAAATCAAAAGTGAATGCCACCGTAGCGGTTCTGGGTACCTCTTTATTTGCACGGATGAACCCTGGGATAAGATCGTACTTACTGGGATGCGCCGTGCTGGGATCGTAGCGTGAAAAATACTTTCCCTTACACAACATGAGTCTTTCACAACCTCAATTTCTCCTCTTCGGATTCTTGGCTGCCCCTATCATCCTGCTTTATATGCTCAAACTTCGACATCGCCCAGTCGAAGTGTCCTCTATATTGCTTTGGCAAAAAACCTTACAAGACAGGCAGGCAAACACTCTTTGGCAACGTCTGCGACGGAACCTGCTTCTCATACTGCAGCTCCTGATCTTAGCAGCTCTCACTCTAGCTCTTTCAAGCCCGATCCTTCACACCGAAGGCGTGGTGCTTGCACAAACGACAATTGTTCTTCTCGACGCGTCCGCTTCTATGAACGCAACCGATGTCCGTTCCTCGCGATTCGAGGAGGCAAAGCAAATTATTGGGAGCTTGATCGAAGAGATGCCATCCGGAGCGCAAATGACACTTATTATGGCAGGGACCCAGCCTCGTGTTCTTGCATCCAGCACAGGGGACAGGGTCACTTTACGACACGCTCTGGCTTCGGCGGAACCTGAGCAGGGTCATGCTGACTGGGAATCAGCCCTGGCACTGGCAGCAGGTGTAGTCAGACAAAGTAGCGATGAAACGAAAACCGTGATCGTGTCAGATATGGGGTTAGGTATCGAGGAAATTTTTTCCCTGCACGGCGAAATCCATATTCTCACTGTCGGAGGAAAGACCGACAACATCGCGGTTGAAGCGCTTTCTGTTCGCCCCTCAAGAGGTGGCACGGAACTTTATTCGCGGGTTACAAATTATGGGGAGGAATCTCAACACCCCCTTTTTTCGATCTACAAGAATGGTGAGTTGCTGCACGCAGAGCAGTTAGTCATTCGGTCTGGTGAATCTGCCGAAATGATCCTACCAAACTTCCCCCCCCAACCTGCGGTTTACACAGCACGTCTGGGAAGAGCAGATGATCCAACAGCTTCACTAGACATGCTTGACCTGGATAACAATGCATACGCTGTTTTTCAATCCGAAGAAGAACGCCGAGTACTACTTTTTCCTTCTGAGGTGTCACCAACTCGATATAACTTGTTCATTGAGATGGCATTGCTCTCCATTCCTAACATCCATCCTTACCGTGCGCTGCCAACTGAGGAAGGTCGGCTCCTGCTTCCAAATCCGGATTTTAATGCATACATCATTGATGGATTGCTTCCTGAGACGTTGCCCTCAGGAAATCTGTTGATCATCAATCCACCTGATAACCCTCTCTTTACAGTCGGAGGTGATTTTTCGGTTAATTCGAGTGTTGACGTCGCATCGAGTCCCTTAACACGGTATGTGGACTGGGAGCATATCCATGTGCTTAAAGCGAAGTCTGTAAGCCTCCCAGCTTGGGCTGACGTCCTGGTTGGAACGGAAGGTGGTGCACTCATCCTTGCTGGCAGCCAGGAGGGAAGACGCACAGTTGTAATCACCTTCGACCTTTACGAGTCCGACCTACCTCTCCAGGTCGCCTTCCCAGTACTGTTGACAAATGCTATGGATTACTTAGCTCCACCTAGCCCGTTTCAATCAGGATCCAGCGTTCAACCGGGAGAGTCGATAGGCATCACGCCTGGGTTTAATGTCGATGAAGTTACTGTAATCGATCCATCCGGGCATGAGTATTACCTAACACCAAATGAAGGGGGTTTTTCTTTCTCTGAGACAAATGATCTAGGAGTATATACCGTCATATTTGAAGATGTTTCTGGCATGAAGGCCACCGCTTTCACGGTTAACCTGTTCGATCCGGAGGAATCCAATCTTCAAAAATCGGGACAGATTCCAATGGAGCTAAAGGAGTTTTACCCAACTTCATACCATACACCAACGGGTCGAG
>CAYOSZ010000390.1:0-2867 GCA_964406715.1 uncultured Ignavibacteria bacterium
CCAGGAATATCCTAAGACCATAAAAGAAAGAAAGAGGAAAATCTCCTGGTTCGATGTTTTAACTCAGAAGATGAATGATTTGTTGGAGTTGGATGAAAGTGAAAAATTGATGCCCAGGTTGGAGTATATGTTTAAATGAGTTGCCTGGCATGAAGGGAAAAGGCATAGACCCATCTGGGCGATAACGTCATAAGAGCAAAAGCAAGCGAAAGAACGTTTCAGTTAATATGCCAATTTACGAATATACATGTCAGCACTGTGGTTTCAAATTTGAGATCCTTCAGAGAACAAGCCAGGAAGGGAAGCCGACTTGTCCTGAATGTGGCGCTAAAGAGGTTGAAAAGAACTTCTCCGTATTTGGTTTCTCGTGCGGAGGTAATTTTGTATCTTCATCCTCACCCGGGGCAAGTTGCTCCACCTGCAGCAGCCGAAATTGCGATAGTTGCGGATGAAAACATGAATCTGATCTGGCATATCGAAAATTGTTAACTGGTGGAATTCATTAAAGGAGGTGTTTAATGACCAAAGCGGACTTGGTTGAGGCGGTGGTTGAAAAGACCGGCCTTACCCGAACCGATGTGGCGATCGTGGTGGATAAGTTTCTGGAGGCGATAAAGCAGAGTTTAGAAAACGGCAACAACATCGAAATCAGAGGATTCGGGACATTCAAGATCAAACAGCGAAAAGCTCGAAAAGCGCGTAACCCCAGAACGGGCGAGGAGGTGCCGGTTCCGGATCGAAAGGTACCGGTGTTCAAGCCCTCCAACGAGTTCAAGGCTTTAATCACCAAGCTTCCCGTTGAATAGAACGCTTGGTATCCCCAACAACACTAACAAACGGTGACAGCATGCCCTGTGGAAGGAAGCGAAAAAGACACAAGATAAAAACGCACAAAAGGAAAAAGAAACTCAGAGCTGACCGACATAAGAAAAAGCCGCGGTAGCCGCTAAGCTGAGCCCGGACATGATTTTTGTAGTCTCCGATACACACGTTCCCGAAAGAATGGCGAAGCTTCCCCAGAAGTTTTTGGATCAGATCAAATCAGATGATTTAATCTTCCACGCGGGTGATTTCGTACGTTGGGAGGTTCTCCGAAAATTCCAAAATCTGGCGACGGTTCATGGGGTGTGGGGGAACATGGATGAGGCAAAATTAAGGGAGTTCCTGCCTCAGAAAAAGATGGTGGAGGTACAAGGCAAAAAAATCGGTCTGTGTCATGGATCAGGTTCCCCTCACAATTTAGGGGAGAAGATTTATCGGGAGTTCGGGGAAAGGTGCGACGTGTTGATCTTCGGGCACTCTCACGCTCCATTCGACAGAAGGATCGGCGATACCCTGCTTTTCAATCCGGGAAGCCTCTCAGGAAATCTGGTTCCTCCGTTTACCTCCACCTATGGTGTTCTCAACATCGAGGGTGGTGATTTGTGGGGAGAAATCTTCGAGTTGAAGTAAAGCCGGAGTCTTTAGAATTAAAATAACGTTTAAGAGGTGACGACTGATAACTGACAACTAACAACTGATTTTCCCTGCCCCTGTAGCTCAGTTGGATAGAGCAGCGGCCTCCGGAGCCGCGTGCACCCGTTCGAGTCGGGTCAGGGGTATTTAAGGCGGTTGGTGGTTCGTGGTTTATCGTTCGTGGAAAGATAAAAAGAAATTGGATTCGGAGTTTTTGGCGTGCAAGATGGAAAATTAATTGTTTAAATCTTGGATAAATAACTGTGTTCAAGCGAGACTGTGGCACCAGCGAACTGGTGCTTAGTTCTAATGAAATCATAAAACTATGAGATGGAGCGAAACATACATACCAACTCTGAGGGATGACCCGGCTGAGGCAGAGATAGTAAGCCATAAGCTGCTGGTCAGGGCTGGATACATCAGGAAGCTGGCTGCCGGGGTTTATAACTACCTTCCTTTGATGCAGAGGGTGCTGCTCAAGGTTACCGATATCGTCCGTCAGGAGATGAATGCCTCCGGTGCCCAGGAGATACTGATGCCGGTGCTTCATCCGGCGGAGCTGTGGCAGCAGAGCGGAAGATGGAATACCGTCGGCAGGGAGTTGATGCGAGCCAGGGATAGGCACGACCGGGACCTGGTTCTGGGAGGGACTCACGAGGAGATCGTCACGTCCCTTATCCGTGGAGAGCTCAAGTCGTACCGGCAACTCCCTTTGAATCTGTATCAGATTCAGAACAAATTCAGGGACGAGATTAGACCCAGATTTGGCTTGATGAGAGGACGCGAGTTCATAATGAAGGACGCTTATTCATTTGATAAGGACGAGGAGAGTTTTAAGATCGCCTATCAGAAGATGCTGGATGCCTATTTTGCGATCTTCAGGAGATGCGGGCTGGAGACCAAGATGGTGGAATCGGACACCGGAGCCATGGGAGGCAAGGCAGCGCATGAGTTCATGGTCATCGTCGATACCGAGGGAGGGGAGAACATAATCTTCTACTGCGACCGATGTGATTATGCAGCCAACATGGATAAAGCCAGTTCGCTGGCAGAGGAATCACAGGTGGAGGATGAGTCGGAGAAAACGTTGAAGAAGATCGCTACTCCGAATGTGAAAACGGTGGAGGAGGTAACCGCCTTTCTGGATGTTCCGGCCCGGAAGCTTGCCAAGACCTTACTGTACAAGGCAGACGATAAAATCGTTGCTGCTATTATCAGGGGAGACAGGCAGATCAACGAGATCAAGCTTAAAAACTTTTTGGGATGCATCAACCTGGAGATGGCAGATGCCGAGACGGTGGAAATAATCACCGGTGCCTCCGTTGGCTTTGCGGGACCATTGAACTTGAAAAATGTCACCATTATAGCAGATGAGGAAATTCCGCTTCTGCGGAATTTCGTCACCGGAGCGA
>CAYOSZ010000391.1:0-2856 GCA_964406715.1 uncultured Ignavibacteria bacterium
TCTTAAAAAGGTTGAGGAAAAAGATGGGAAAAACGTTAGCGGAAAAAATCATCGGAAGCCATGCAAAAAAAGACGTTTCCGCCGGCCAGATAGCCTTGGTCGGTGTGGACGTCTGCCTGACCCAGGACGGGACGGGACCTTTGGCCATAAGGCAGCTTCAGAAGATTAACTTAGAAAGAGCGGTAAATCCCAAAAGAACGGTTCTGTTCTTGGATCACGCCGCTCCCTCTCCCCGAAGGGAGTTGGCCAATGACCACATCACCATTCGGAATTTTGCTCAAAAGACCGGAGCTTGTCTTTCGGAGGTGGGCGAGGGAGTATGTCACCAGATCATAGCGGAATCGTATCTCAATCCGGGTGACATCCTTATCGGGGCGGATTCGCACACCTGCACCGGCGGGGCGCTGGGTGCATTCGCCACCGGCATGGGATCGACCGACGTGGCGGTGGGAATTGCTCTGGGCAAAACCTGGCTGAGGGTGCCCGAGACGTTCAAGGTGGAGGTAAACGGAAAATTTCAGCCGGGGGTCTATCCCAAAGACCTGATCCTTCATCTTATCGGCAGCATCGGAGCAGACGGAGCCACCTATAAGGCTCTGGAGTTTTGCGGCAGCACCATCGAGAGGATGTCCATGAGCGGGAGATTAACCCTGTCCAACATGGCGGTGGAGGCGGGAGCAAAGGCGGGGCTGATCGCCTCGGATGAGACCACCAAACAGTTTTTGAAAAAACAGGGAAGGGGGAGTAAGTTCAAAAGAATTGTACCGGATAAGGATGCCGTCTACGAAAGAGTAATTCGGATCGATGCTGCGGAATTGGTGCCGGTGGTAGCTTTTCCCCATACTGTGGATAACGTCAAACCGATCGACCAAGCCGGGGGGATAAAGATTAACCAGGTCTTCATCGGCACCTGCACCAACGGGAGATTGGAGGATTTGAAAATCACCGCCGGGATGATAAAAGGGAAGAAGAAACATCCCGGGGTGAGGATGATCGTGGTCCCCGCCTCCAAGGCGGTGTTTCTGGATGCGCTGCAAGCCGGTTACGTCAAAACCTTGGTCGAGTTCGGAGCAGCCATCCTGGCTCCGGGATGCGGCGCCTGCGTGGGAGTACATGAGGGAATCTTAGGCGACGGGGAAGCCTGTATCGCCTCCCAGAACCGGAACTTCAAAGGAAGGATGGGAAATCCGGAGGGATTTATCTACCTGGCCTCTCCCGCTACGGCTGCTGCTGCCGCCATAGCCGGCGAGATTTCCGACCCCAGAGAATTTCTGGCGAAAAGAAAAGCAAAAACCAAAACCAAGGCAGTGAAGAAAACGAAAAAGAGAAGATAATAGTGAAAGCATGAGTGAGGGAAGTTAATCCCCTCCAAACAGATTTGTGCTGTCTTATGGAGCAAGGAGTTAGTATGACACTAATTGGAAAATCTTGGAAATTCGGAGATGACGTCTCCACCGATCTCATCGCTCCGGGAAGACTGTTTCACTTAAGGTCAAATCTTCCGGAGCTGGCAAAACACGTATTGGAGGATGCTGACCCGGACTTTGCCAAAAAGATGCAGAAAGGGGATTTCGTGGTGGGAGGAGACAATTTCGGATGCGGATCATCCAGAGAGCATGCCCCCACCATCATAAAATTAGCGGGGATTTCGGCGGTGTTGGCCAAATCCTTCGCCCGTATTTTCTATCGTAATTCCATCAACGTGGGATTGCCGGTGTTGATCTGCGATACGGAGGGGATAAACGCCGGTGACGAATTGGAGGTGGATCTGGAGAAGGGGACTGTGGTCAACCGGACCCGGGGGAAAACCCTGCATTTCTCCCCCCTGCCGGACGTGATGATAAAGATTTTAAACGACGGTGGTCTTCTGGCACATATCGAGAAACACGGGGATTTCAAACTGGACTAGCCAATTGCCTGTCATGTTGAGCGAAGCCTCGCCGTAGGCGGGCGAAGCGAAACATCTCTTACTGATTAGTCTTACATCCACTTCGATTGGCTAACAGCAAAGGCGAGATTCTTCCCCCGCCGTTGGCGGAGTCAGAATGACATGGAGGAATGAGTATCATTTTTGTTTAGCCTGAAAATCTTAAGGTGATTCAATTCAACAAAAACCAACAGGAGGTACGATGGCAGACTTTGACAAACTTACCGTTCCAAGCGAGGGGAAAAAGATCGAGATCGCCGGTGATAAACTGAACATACCGGATAATCCCATAATCCCGGTTATCGAGGGTGACGGCATCGGACGGGACATTATGAAAGCCACCCGCCGGGTGCTGGATGCGGCGGTGAAGAAAACCTATAACGGAAAGAAGAAGATAGTCTGGTTCGACGTCTATGCCGGAGAGGCGGCTCAGGCGAAATACGATGAGGTGCTTCCTGCGGATACCTTTGAAGCCATAAAGCATTTCGTCGTGGCTCTCAAAGGACCGCTAACCACTCCGATCGGTGGTGGATATAGAAGCCTGAACGTCACCCTCAGGCAGGTGCTCAATCTCTACGCCTGCGTTCGTCCGGTGCGCTACTTCGAAGGCGTTCCTTCACCGGTGAAGCATCCGGAGAGGATGAACGTGATCATATTCAGGGAGAATACCGAGGAAGTTTACGCCGGAATCGAATGGTCCGAGGGAACCAAAGAGGTCAAAAAGATAATCGACTGGCTCAACCAAAACTTCAAATTAAACATAAGAACCGATTCCGGAATCGGGATAAAACCCATAAGCATCACCGGAACCGAGAGACTCATTCGCAAAGCCATAAAGCATGCCATAGAGTTTGGCCGCAAGTCGGTCACCATAGTGCACAAGGGCAACATCATGAAGTATACCGAGGGAGCCTTCCGGGACTGGGGAT
>CAYOSZ010000392.1:0-2841 GCA_964406715.1 uncultured Ignavibacteria bacterium
GGAGGTGATCGAACCCAATTTGGTGACCGTGGGAGCAGATCAGTTCACCAGGTCGGTCTTCGGCTCGGTTGAAGAGGTGACGTTTCCGGAACCAGGAACCATGATTCAACAGGGCGAAAGAGCCTGGAAGCTAAAGAAAGGAACCCGGAAGTTGGCTCAAAGTTCTCCCATCAGCGGAAGAGTGGTCGAAGTCAATCAAAATCTGGCGCAGAATCCCCTGCTTTTAGCGAAAGAGGATGCTGAGAAGAACTGGATGCTCAAAATCAGGCCCATCCGGCTGAAAAGAGAGTTGAAAAATCTGCTTCACGGTAACATGCTGCATCGATGGAATCAGGCCGTTAAGGAACAATTGGTGGCGACCCTTACCATGACTGAGTTCCCGGTCTTGCAAGAAGGTGGAGAAATCAAGCCCGGCCTGGGAGATGAGTTGACTTCTCAGCAGTGGGACAAAGTTACCAAAGAGTTCTTCAATTCCAGTTAGGCGGAAGAAGATCAGCTAAAAGTGTCGACCAAGATGGTAAAGGGATAAGACTATCATTAGCGAAAGGACTTTCAAATGCAAACTCTACAGGAATTCATGCTCACCACCAAATCCATTGAGTATGTCATCGCCATCGCTTTCATGTTGTTGTTCATCCTCTTCTGGAGGGTATTGAATGCTCCCCGTCCCCGTCTGGTGACGGAATCCATTGCCGAGTCTTTTCAAACTCTCAAGGGAATTTTCGCTCATCCCAGCCATACCTGGGCAGAGGTGGTCCAACCGAACCTGGTGAGTGTGGGAATGGACAAGTTCACCTCCTCGGTCTTCGGGTCAGTTCAGAAGATCGAGTTGCCCGGCCAGGGTGACAGGATCTATCAGGGAGGCAAAGCCTGGAAGATAAAAAGAGGCGAGCGAGAGCTGCTTCAGGTTTCTCCCTTCAGTGGTCAGGTGGTGGAGGTAAATCAAAAGGTTGCCGAAAATCCGAGTCTTTTAACGAAGAAAAATCCGGAGGAGAATTGGATCTTAAAGATTGCTCCTGTACGTTTAGCCCGGGAGGCGAGGAATCTTCTTTCCGGAGAGATGCTGGCGCGTTGGAATCAGGCAACCAAAGAACAGCTGGTGTCAGCTCTGGTGCCGAGCAGCTACCCGGTTTTACAGGAGGGAGGAGAGATCAAACCCGATTTGGGGGACGAGTTGACTGCCCAACAATGGGAGAGGATAGCCCGGGATTTCTTCAACGTGGTTTGAAGCAAGCAGGTTTAATTGCCAAACAAGGAGATACGGTGACCAAAAAAACAATAACATATACTATCGTAGCGTTGACCTTCGTTCTTATGGTCGCTTCATACTCCGGCGGGGAGAAACAAGCAGATTTATCTGACCCAAAAGATGTACCCGAGACGCATACCTTGAGCCATCTCGCCAAGACATACCAACCGGTTGTATTCTCTCACCAGATGCATTCTCTTATTACCGAGGATTGTGCGGTATGCCATCATCACAGCGGGGCGGGTCAAACTCCACCCTGCAGCAAGTGCCACGGCGTTTCAACGGGTTCGAAGGAATCGGGTGCGCCAGGGCTGAAGGATGCCTATCACCGCCAGTGCATAGGCTGCCACAAGAAGATCGAAATGGGACCCACCGGTTGTATGGATTGTCACACCAAGGTGACCATAGAGATGCCATCGGGCCAGCAAGCATCTCAGGATGTAAAAGATGTCCCGGTTAAGAAGGCCACCCAAGATATGCCGGAGACCTTCATATTAAGCAGTCTGGAAAAGATGTACGAGCCGGTGGTATTCTCTCACGCCATGCATACGGAAATGGCTGAGGACTGTGCTACCTGTCACCATCACAGCGAAGCAGGCCAGACTCCCGCGTGCGGTGAGTGCCACGGTGCACCGTTTAATCCTGAGAATTTGAACATGCCGGGCCTTAAAGGAGCCTATCATCTGCAGTGCATGAGTTGTCACCGGGACATGGGTGCACCAGTGGGCTGCACCGAGTGCCACGCCAGGAAGGCCAGCCCGATAAAACAGAAGGTTGACTAAAACGGGAGTCTGTTTCTGGTTTAGCAAGCTTGGTTTGCAGGAGATAAACATGGGCGACAGAGAAAAAGAGAATTCACTTAGATGACGATAAAATAGAAACACTTGGAGGACTACCAATGGGTATCAGTCGAAGGAAGTTCTTAAAAAGCATTGCGGCCGCTTCCGGTGCGGGCTTGATCGGTAAGTCTCAATTGGCGAAGGGAACGGAACAGTTCACCGGTTATGAAGACCGTCTTGGTGTGCTAACCGATCTGACCCGATGTGTCGGGTGCCGCACCTGTGAAGCCGCCTGCAACGAAGCCAACCAGCTGCCACCACCGGAGGTGCCCTTTGAAGATCAATCTGTCTTCGAAAAGACAAGGAGGACGACCGAAAAGGCTTATACGGTGGTTAACCGTTATCCCAATCCAAACCCGGACGGCCCGCCGGTCTATGTCAAGCAGCAGTGCCGTCACTGCGACGAGCCCGCCTGTGCCTCTGCCTGTTTGGTGGCCGCCTTCAAGAAAACAAGGGAAGGAGCGGTCACCTACAACAAGGGGGTATGCGTGGGGTGCCGGTACTGCATGACCGCTTGCCCCTTCTACGTCCCGGCTTACGAGTATCACGATCCGTTTTCGCCGGAGGTAAGAAAGTGCACCATGTGTTATGATAACCGAGTCTCCAAGGGAGGCATTCCGGCCTGCGTCGAGGCCTGTCCCATGGAGGCCATGACCTTTGGCAAGCGGAGCGAGTTGATCAAAATCGCAAGGCAAAGAATCGTGGAACACCCGGATAAGTATGTCGACCACATTTATGGCGAACACGAGGTGG
>CAYOSZ010000393.1:0-2834 GCA_964406715.1 uncultured Ignavibacteria bacterium
TCCTGAAGCTCAAAGAAGAACGCAAAGCCGTTATTCTGGCTCACAACTATCAGATAGGCGAGGTGCAGGACATAGCCGACTTTGCAGGTGACTCTCTGGATTTAAGTCAAAAGGCGGCTCAGACCAAGGCAGAGGTAATCCTCTTCTGTGGAGTTCATTTCATGGCGGAGACGGCCAAGATCCTCTCGCCGGAGAAGACCGTTTTAATGCCGGATAAAAACGCCGGCTGTGCCATGGCCAACATGATAACCTTAAGGCAGCTTTTGGAAATCAAAAATAAGCATCCGGACGTGGTGACGGTTTGCTACGTCAACAGCACCGCGGAGATAAAGGCGGAGAGTGATTACTGCTGCACCTCCGCCAATGCCGTAAAGGTGGTTCAGTCGATTCCCCAGGACAAAGAGATTCTGTTTGTGCCGGACAAGTATCTGGGAGATTACGCTTCCAAGCAGGCCAATAGAAAGATGATCTTATGGGAGGGCTACTGTCCCACTCACCGGCGCATTCTGGCCGAGGACATTCTGAAGATGAAGACCCAACATCCCAGGGCCAAGGTGGTGGTGCATCCGGAATGCACCCCGGACGTGATCGCCATGGCGGATGCGGTCCGATCTACTTCAGGTATGTGTAGATACGCACAAGAGTCGGATGCGGAGGAGTTCATCATCGGAACCGAGATCGGATTGCTGCATAGATTGAAAAAAGAGAATCCGGAGAAGAAATTCTATGCAGCCAGCAATTTAGCAGACTGTTCCAACATGAAGTTGAATACCCTGGAGAAGATCTTGTGGTCCCTGGAGGATATGATTTATCCGGTGGAGGTCCCGCTTGACATTGCCCGCCGTGCGAAAACAGCCATCGACAGAATGCTGGAGATAGTCTGACCAGAATCCCAATCCAGCTTTATCTCTTCAAAAGTATCCCTTAAATTCAGAATAAGAGTTTTTTCGCTAAACTATAACTATGCCGGAACTACCAGAGGTTGAAACCATAGCCCGGGGACTGCAGAGAACCATCGTGGGGAAGAGGATTCAGGATATCCGCACCATTTGCCCGGACGTGGTGAAACAGCCGTCCCGTATCTTCCGCAAGGAACTCCTTAAAAGGAAGGTCCAGGGAGTGAAAAGAAGAGGCAAGTATCTGCTGATAGACCTGTCTGGAGGAAAAACCCTTTTGGTCCATCTGGGGATGACGGGAAATTTTCTTTTTGATGTCCGTCGTCCGCCGTCGGTCGTCCGCCGACAACCGCAAGCTAATAATACAAATGGCAACGACAAACATAATCACCTGATATTCAGTTTCCTGGAATCGAATGCCCGGCTTTGCTACAACGATCAAAGGAAATTCGGTAAGATAAAAGTATTTGATACCAAAGAGGAAAATAATGTTCCTGAGTTGAATAAGTTAGGCCCGGAGGCGCTTGACGTTTCACTTTCTGAATTTATCGGGATTTTCCGAAAGCGTAGGGGAAGAATCAAATCCGCACTTTTGAATCAGCACATTATCGCAGGATTGGGAAATATCTATGCCGATGAATCCCTGTTTGAGGCAAAAATAAATCCTGCCCGGAGAATAGACCGGTTAAGTGAAAATAAATTGAAAGATCTTCATCGGGCTATTAGAAAAACATTACACAAAGCCATTAAAGCCGGGGGATCATCCATAGATAACTATTTGCACGTCGACGGGAAGATGGGGGAGTTTCAGTTACAGCACAAAGCATACGGCAGGGAAGGGGAGAGGTGCAAAAGATGTGGAACTAAAATCAAAAGAATCAAGATTAATCAGAGATCAAGCTATTTCTGTCCCAGATGCCAACTATTGAGAAAAGTTTGAGCGAGGGGAACGTAGTTGCCCGATTCCCGGACGGGAGGGCGGACGCCCCCGTCTGGGCGTCTGCTCATCGGGCGTATATTTCACGTTGTTACAGACGCCCTGTCCGTTACCATAAAGCGTCACGGACGAGGGCGGTAGTCGTAGGTCGGGTTGCCCGAAGGGCTATCCGACAACCTATCTTTACTTGTCAAGGGTACAAAACCAGGAATCCAAGTCCCCCTGATAAGGGGGATTCAGGGGGTTCTAAGACGATTTATTCCCACGACCTTCAGGTCGTGGCAATGTGAAAAACTCCTTACACTCATTTGAGCTTTAGTTCGTAGGGACAGCCCTTGCTTCGCACTGAGTGCGCTCAGCACGAAGTGTGGCTGTCCGCACCTTGCACAGGACATCGAAAAATATCCTTGATTTGCGAAGTCCTGTATACTATATTTTTCTTGTTAAAAGATTGTATTTATGCACTAGGCAGGTGGGGTCACCTGATCGGAGCTTGGACTCTAAGTGCGATTGAGTCCCGCTTGCTCGAAGCGGGTTACGACATCAGGATAATTCACGATCTGCTAAGACACAAAGACATTAAGCGGACACCCCATATGGGCACGACTGTCATTTACAGCCGTCTCCTTAACTGTAGACCGTCTGCCGTTCCAGGCCCTGACGATGCACTTTAAATTTGTTGTAGACGATCTTATGTCGATTCGCATAAGAAGCCAAGATAACAAGCGCCAAGAGGTACAATTTGATGATATAGAAAGGATTATTGCAGTGATGTTCACCGAATCGACAGCGTGTTATATGGATCGAAAAACAATGTTCCTCATCTTATGCGGATCAATCTAAACAATGTTAGATGCATAAAAAATAAATGAAACATTTAACAAAAATTTTACTCAGAATAGGGCCTTATGTTATATGCGTTATTGCAGGAATGGCTCTTTTTATTGGAGGAAAAGAGTTTGATGGTGATCTTAAGGGACTTGCACATGGAATTGCAGGAT
>CAYOSZ010000394.1:0-2832 GCA_964406715.1 uncultured Ignavibacteria bacterium
TCCCGCATTCTGTGCAAACATTTTCATCACTCTCCGCAATGAAGCTGGACGTCATCACCATGCCCGGATAGCCGAACTTGCTTATTCCCAACAGGGCATTACAGCAGCAGCCGCAACAGTGACAGATGAAAGATATGTCGTTTTTCATATTATCAGCACAAAAGACCAAACCCATTTCTTTGGAACGGACGAGTAACTCCAGCATTTCCGTTTTGGAAACCTCTTCGGCAAAATCGTACCTGACCATATAATCCGCCGCTGGACCTATGGTAGAACAGGTCTCCAGCGGCACCTCGCACTTCTTTTCACCTACATGCAGTTTCTCATGACGGCAGGAACAGATTCCTATGGCAAACTTCTCGCTGCTTTCCACGATTGAGGTGGCTTTTTCGTAATCCAGGACCTCGACATATTCCTCATCGCCGAAAGTCCCTTCATGGGGCAGCGCTCGTAGCGGCGAGATTTTTTCCTTGTGCCCGAAGTTCGCCCGGTAGAAGGTATCTTCGTCCTGCAGATAGGAGTGAAACAGCCTGGCCCACTCTTTGGTATTAAGCTCTCCCCGGGTTCTCATCATGGTGAACTCAAATATCCCTATGACCATGGGAGAAATCGTATATCGGTATTCACCATTCATAAACAAATCCATAACCAAACCCTTCGAGCACAGACCGTCAATGATCTTCTGCAGCTGCGTACGCTCATACTTGGTGGCTTTTTCGATTTGATCCAGATCGGCCAATCCGTAAGGCATTTTGACTACGACGTCGGCTTCCTCTGTGGAATAAAGCTCCTTTAAAATTGCATGTAACGTCTCATTCCAGGGAGCCCGCATGGTTAGATTGTCGATTTTCTTGCCCAGCTTTCGGTAAACGTCTTTCCCGATCATGTGTCCCATAATTGACCTCTTCTCTGGTTGAACCCGCCCCTGATTCTCTAATTGATATTACAAATATCTAAGACAAAACACAAGAAATTAAATGCGCCTTTTTCTTAGACAGCATAACCGAAGCTGATGCTCCGATGGTAACGCGATTCTTTCTTTTTTTGGTATAAATACCGACCCAATTCCTGCATGGATATTCGATTTTCTCATCATTTTAAAACAAACACCGGAGAAAGGACGTAATTTTCGTATATGCAATTGATATACTACTACATTAACTTCAGAGGGTCTTTCCAATGCTTCCTTTCTCAGGGGTGATGAGTAAACTCAAACCGGCAATTTTTCTTATGCCGCTGATTTTAACCTTATCCGCACTGGTTGTGGCTTCGGATAAGATGACTCAGCTGGATGTGGAGAAGCTGGTCCGGCATATCGACCAGTTGTATCGTTCCGAGTCCAGCTATTCCGAGCTGGAGATGGAGATCGTAACGCCAAACTGGCAGCGCACCCTGGCCATGCAAGGCTGGTCCATGGGGACGGATAAAACCTTCATCCGCATCACCTCCCCCAAAAAGGAAAAGGGAGTTGCCACCCTGCGCATCGAAAACGAAATGTGGAACTTTT
Organism: uncultured Ignavibacteria bacterium; assembly: GCA_964406715.1. Taxonomy (GTDB): domain Bacteria; phylum Zixibacteria; class MSB-5A5; order MSB-5A5; family SM1-73; genus SM23-73-3. The sequence continues at coordinate 1,508 of CAYOSZ010000394.1, forward strand.
TGCCCAAGACCAATAAGGTGATAAAGATTCCGCCCTCCATGATGATGAGTTCCTGGATGGGATCGGATTTCACCAATGACGATTTAGTCAAGGAATTCAGCCTGTTTGAGGATTTCACCTATGAGTTGATGAAAGTCGAAGACGGCAGCGACAGTTTAGTTTACATAAACTGCATTCCTCATGAAGATCTTCCGGTGGTATGGGGAAATATTGTAACCGCAGTCGCTAAAAAAGATTCCATGCCGGTCTGGCAGAAATACTACAGCGAGGAGGGGAAGTTGATGCGAGTGCTAAGCTACAGCAACGTCAAGGAATTCGACGGGCGCACCATCCCTGCCACCATGGAGATGATCCCTACGACCAAAGAGGGTCACAAGACCGTCATCCGTTACCTCAAACTTGAATTCAATCGAAAAGTGGATGAAAAGATCTTTTCGCTGCGTAACTTAAGATCAACCAATTAGAGGATCAACTGGATGCTGACCCTGCGGATAGCCTGGCGTAACATCTTCCGTCAGAAGCGACGAACCATACTCACCGTTCTGACCATGTTCGGAGGCTTCACCTTATCGGCCATCTCCATCGGCTGGGCGGACGGCACCTACAACAGGATCATCGACATGTTCACCCGCAACCGGCTGGGTCATATCCAGATACATGCCAAGGGCTATCTGGACAAACCGTCGCTTTACAAGAAGATCGATGACTACCAGAAAGTGGGCCGGGTGATCGAGCAGATCAGGGGAGCGGAAGCCTGGACCCCCCGGCTGTACTCGGCTGGTTTGGCTTCGGTCGGCGAAAAGAGCGGGGGAGTTCAGATCATAGGAATAGATCCGCAACGCGAATCAGTGGCTACCAGATTTGAAAAGAAGATAGTGGAGGGAAGAAACTTCTCGCCCAACCCTTCGCATGAGGCGATCCTGGGTAAGGGTGCTGCCAGGACACTGAAAGCCAAACCCGGAGACGAGATCGTCATCGTCTCTCAGGGGGCGGACGGGTCCATTGCCAACGACCTGTACACAATCGTGGGCATTACCCAAAGCGGCGATGCCATCCTGGATCAAAGCGCTTTCTACCTGCATCTGAAGGATGCCCAGGAGCTGCTGGTGCTTTATGGTGCAGCTCATGAGATAGCGGTGATCGCCACTGATCTTCCTCAGGTGTCACGCTTGGCTCAGAGGATCACAGAAGCTTTAGACGATCCGCAGCTGGCAGTTGCACCCTGGCAGGAATTTGCCAAATCGTTCTACGTAGCCATGCAGGCCGACAAAAAGGGAGCCTGGATCATGCTCTTTATCATCATTCTGATCGTGGCCATCGGGGTG
>CAYOSZ010000395.1:0-2829 GCA_964406715.1 uncultured Ignavibacteria bacterium
CCGGATCAGACATCCCATGTATTTCAGCCTTATCCTGATTCATGTCGGCTTTCCCCTGGGCACGGGCAGCCTTTTGACGCTCTCCTCCGTCATTATCTGGATTCCTCTGGTTGTGTTGTGGAGATACTGGGAAGAGGATAATCTGGAAAGAAAATTCGGCAAGGAGTATTCTGAATACAAGAAAACAACCTTTTTCTAAAGTAAGAAGTGCAGAAAGAAACGATGACAGATACTATAATTAACCGACTTCTTAAGTCGGATGAGCCATCGGTTCGATTCAAGGTTCTGGTGAAGGTTCTGGGCAAAAACATAGAATCGAAGGTAAGTATTACCGGGTTGTAAAGAAATTAACCACTGGTCGTTCACTGGTCGACTGGGGTGGTATCAGCAAAAGGCGCATGAATGAATTTACAACGGCAGACGCTCTTTTTGGGTTGAAGAAAGCAGGGTGCTTGAGATAACTCACTGCTGAGGAAATGTTGGATCTGACTTAAACTAAAGACGCAGAGAAATGAAACTAGGCAAAATTGAAAAATGGTTCATGAACAGGGAGAAACATGCCGAGCGGGTCATCAGCCGGGCTGTAAGATTATTGCAATTTACGGAAGTTAAAAAAGAACAAAATTTTCTCGAGGTGGGATGTGGTAATGGGGCAACATCCAGATATGTCGCAAAAGAATATCACTTGAATGTCATGGGAACCGATGTGGATTCAGACCAAATTCAGCTCGCAAAAGAGAATGCTGATGGCATGCCGAATATCCATTTTTTGGAAGCCGATGCCACAAATCTGCCTTTTGGGGATAATGGCTTCGATATTGTATTATCTTTTCAGGTCATGCATCACATATCTAATTGGCTGGATGCTTTGAAAGAGATAAAAAGGGTTCTGAGACCAAAGGGCTATTTCATTTACGTTGATTTAGCTTATCCCCGGTGGTCAGCTAAAATCGGAAAAATGTTTAAGCATAACTACGGTATCACAACACTTCCCGATTTAAACTCGTTTATCGAGAGGAATGATTTCTCTACAATTCATTCTTCATTGTCAAAATCGTTGATCTTTCATCATTATGAAGCGGTTTATCGGCGGAGTTAATTATGATAAGATGGGGTAGATCAAGCATGTTCGCAGAACTGTCCTACAAAAGGTGTGGTCAAATATCCTTCAGGATAAGCCCTTGAGTTGGATGGTTACTGGAAGTCAGCCAGTTTGCAAGGAAGGAGGTAACCTGTGAAAATTCTGTTAAACAGAGTGGTTATGTTGACTCTCATGCTTTTATTGTCTATAGTTATTGCATCCTGTTCGCCAAAGCCCCTGGATTTGGTTAGGGCGTATGAACACGCTTATAACAGCCACGATTTGGACGAGCTTCTACCTTTGTATGCGGAAGATGCCGTCTTCGAGGTCAAGGGACAGTTTGTCCTAAAAGGCAAGGAAGAAATCCGGCGCATAGCGGAATACGGCTTTGCTTTACATATTCACATGACCATCGACAGTTTAACTTCGAAGGGTGACACGGTATTCTGCGAGCTGATCCAGATGAACGATTGGCTCGAAGCTACCGGGATCGATGAAGCGTTCTACACCGGAAGATTCGTTTTCCAAAAAGGTTTGATAAAACATATAAAAGGAACACCCACTCCGGAGACGGAGAAAGCATTCCAGGAGGTGCTTATCCCTCTATTGGAATGGGCTTCAAAAGAAAGGCCGGAGCAATTGGCTGAAATGATGCCTGAGGGCAAGTTTGTTTACAATGCCGAAAACGCCCAAAAGTATCTTGTGCTTTTGCAGCAGTGGCAAGAAGCAACAGAGCCTGATTCGGACGAGTAAAAAACAACTTAGCGGATAAGAGGTTAAACGGTGAAAACCTGGTATGAGGATGATGCTTTCTGGGAAACGTGGGCTCCCTTTATGTTCAGCCAAAAGCGGTTGGAAGACGCACCAGAGGAAGTATCCCATTTGATTTCGTTGCTGAAGATCGATCCGGGAGCTTCGGTTCTTGATCTTTGCTGTGGTCCGGGCAGACACTCTTTGGAGCTGGCCCGCCGCGGTTTCTCCGTGGTGGGGGTCGACAGGACACGAACATATTTGGATAAAGCCCAGAGACAAGCAGAAAGCGAGGGGCTTAAACTTGAGTTCGTTCAAAAGGACATGAGGGATTTTTCCAGACCTGATGCCTTTGACGCGGCTATCAATCTTTTCACTTCCTTTGGCTTTTTTGAAAACAAAGAAGACGACGAGTTGGTGATGAAAAACGTATACCGGTCGCTGAAGAAAAACGGCACCCTGGTAATCGATTTGATGGGCAAGGAGATACTTGCCCGGATATTCCGCGAACGGGACTGGCAAGAGATCGATGGCGGCATAATGCTGGAAGAACGAAAGATCTCCAAAGATTGGAGCTGGATGGAAGTTCGCTGGATTTTACTAAAAGACGGCAAAATCGAGGAATTCACGCTCTCGTTCCGTACATATTCAGCGGTTGAACTCAAGGCGCTTTTGGGTGACTGCGGTTTTGACGTAACCGGAGTTTACGGTGATCTGGCGGGCGCGCCATATGACCACAAAGCCAAGAGGTTAGTGGTCTTAGCCAGGAAGGGAGGGTGAGAATATTGTAACCTTTTAGATTTATCAGCATGAGGTATGTTGACTTCGAGAATATCAATATAGTAAAATTTATGACAGAATCGTTATCAAGAATCAGTGTTTATGCGAATAATAAAATAGGGAAGAGAAAATGTCCGATATAGAAAATAGAAACGTCGGGTGGATGATCTTAAGATTGGCAGCCCGATATAGATGAGGAGGAGGGAGCAGTGTCTGAA
>CAYOSZ010000396.1:0-2814 GCA_964406715.1 uncultured Ignavibacteria bacterium
TTAAGTTCTTGCTTTCTTACGCATCTGATCTTACAACTGCCTCTTTGGGGCATAATATACTATTTATACCGATTTTGTCAACAAATATCGGAATTGTGGTGGAGGATCGTTCGGCTTACACCATCATGGCAAGCTCTTGCTACATCAAAAGGTCGAGGGTAAGGGTACCCTCGACCAACTACTGTGTTCAGGGAAGGTGAGTCAAATCGAACCGTCAGGGTGACACACTACTGTGTCATTCTGAGGGAGCGTAAGCGACCGAAGAATCTCCTCTTCCCTCCGGGGAGAGTACCAAGTCGAAGATCCCGACACAGGCGGGGGTGAAGAGGAGATTTGAGGCGTATTCGCTTAATTCCCAGATGAGGCGTCTGCTCATCGAGCTGGAAATCGCCCAATGAATTGGGCAACTACGAATTCGGCCAGGCGTAAGTAGGATATATCCGCAGGACTATCTGACATGTTCATTTTCGTCCGAAAGTCCAAAAGGACATTTCGGACCTACTACTTTTCTGCTCAACATGGGAATTGCAAAATATATTTGAACCCTATTTAAAGTAGCGTGTATTACCGGGTGACATGTTTCACTCGATGTAAATCCATTGATCAGGAGGATCGAAATGATGAAGCGATTTCACTATGTATTGTGGGTATGTGTTTTCCTGCTTTTGTGCCTGGATTATACCTGCGTTAGCCAGACCGAAAGCGCCAAGCCGGAGAAGGTTTATCGCATTGTTTATGAAGTAAGACCGAATGAGTGGTATGTGGAGCAGGCCGAGCTGTGGAAGAAGGAGATCGAAAAGAATCCCAAAAGTCCGGAAGCCTGGTACAACTACTACAATGCGGTTCGATATGCCCGTTACGTGGAAACCATCGATACCGAAGACAAAAAGACCAGGTTAGAGAAAATCATCGAGGACATGGGCGAAGCAATTCCCGGCACGTACGAGTACTATCTTCTCAAATTCTGGAATTGCTTCAGCCTGACGGACATCTCAGTTCTGCAAAAGGCTTACGAGCTTGCCCCGGACCGGGTTGATACCTACTACGGCTTCATCTCACACTACGACTTTACCGGCCAGGAAAAGAAGATGAAGGAGTTCTGCGAAAAGCTGTATAAAAGTAAGGACATTGCTCCCGGCCTGATCAACTACAACTACAATGTGTTGATGTCCTGCGAGGAAAATTCCATCCTCTTCACCAACGGTGACAACGATACTTATCCCATCTGGTTGCTTCAGGAAGCGCAAGGCATAAGGAAAGACGTAACGCTTTTGAACCAGTCTATCGTCCGGGCAGGCGAGGATTACCTGAGAAGGAAATTGGAAGAGAAGAATATCACCATTGATTTCAGTAAACTGCCTTCGAAGAAGGACAAGGATTTCATCACGGAGCTCTGCAAAATCATCGCAGCGAAATCTCCCCAGACGCCGATCTACTTCGCCCTGACCGTTTATGAGAAGCACATCGAATCCATCATGGACGATCTTTATATCGTGGGACTGGCTTATCAATACAGCCCGGAGCGGATCGACAACATGGCATTGCTCAAGAAGAATCTGGAGAAAAATCTCAGGCTGGATTATTTGAAATATGACTGGTACGACGACAGCTACCTGGCAAAGGACTTGATCGCCCACATGAACCTAAACTACATCGCACCCATAATCATGCTGGCGGAGCATTATAACACGAGTGGAGAAGACAAGGAAGCTCAAGAGTGGAAGGGCCTGGCACTACTTTTGGCATTCAAAGCCGGTAATGAAGAAATGGTAAAGGAGATTGAAAAGGAGGTTAGGTAGGGGCGTATCACTTATAGGTTATTGAAAGACAATCATTGTCGGAACGTCTCGTGGTGTATAGATTCACTTATGGCTCTTTTGAAGCATCGATACAGGAAACTAAGCGACGAGAAGCTGATGGAATTCATCCAGCGCGGTGATACCTCTGCATTCGATGAGCTCTATCACCGTTACAGCCGGCGGCTGTTGTTGTATTTCTTCCGCGAACTGGGCGGTGATGAAGAGAAAGCCCAGGATTTTTTGCAGGAGATATTCTTAAAAGTCATCGAGAAACACGCTTTGTTTGACACCGAAAGAAATTTTTCCACCTGGATATTCACCGTGGCTTATAATATGTGCAAGAACGAATACCGCCGCCAGAGTACCAGAGCAAGAGTGGAGAGCATTACTGAGACGGATGAGGTTCTGCTTATGCCTGAAGATGAATCTCATCAGGCGGAAGAAAAGCTGGATCAAGGAGCATTCCAAAAAGCACTATACAGCGAACTGGAGAAATTCGAAGACGGACAGCGGAGCGCATTTCTGCTGAGGTACCAGCAGAATCTATCCATAAAGGAAATAAGCGAAGTTCTGGCATGTCCTGAAGGAACGGTAAAATCGCGATTGTTCCATACCACCCGCAAACTGGCTAGGAAGCTTAAAGCTTTCAATCCCTATAGAATCGAGGTATCTAAAAATGAAAGAATCAAATGAGAATCTTAGTTTGAATTGCGATGAAATCGAAGGATTGTTGATCCAGAGACATTTCGACGAGATTACCAACGACCAAAACCTCCTGGTAGAGGAGCATCTGAAATCGTGTGATCGGTGCCGAGGCTATCAGAAAACTCTATCGAGTTTGCAGGAGTCGATGCAGATCGGCACAGAGGACAGATTAACTCCCCATCCGGCTATCCGGGAAAACGTCATTCGGCGGATGAAAACCGTAAAAGCTCAACAGTCTGGCATTTTTGATAACATCCGGCAGTCCGTCAAAGGCATTTTCGAATATCGGGTTCCGGTGTATCAGGCTCTG
>CAYOSZ010000397.1:0-2811 GCA_964406715.1 uncultured Ignavibacteria bacterium
TACATCCCCCAGTATCGCCAGGGTCAGTTTCATTTAGTCTGCGAGCAGGATCCCAACGATCCGGACGCTCCCGATTCGGTTTCGTTTTATCCTCAGTATGCCTATTATCCCCTATCCGGCGGGCCGGGGTTGTTCTATGCCCATCTGACGGTAGCCAACGATGACTCGGTGGGAGCTATCATCTTACCGCTTAACTGGTCAGGGCCGGTTCATTTTGATTCGATCACGTTCAGGGAAGCCATATTTCAGGACTCCATAAGAATAATCAATCCGGATACCATCAACTCGGAGGTGCTCATCAACTTGATTCCCCTGCACGATCCTCCCATCCCTCCGACCCAGGGACTTTTCACCACGCTTTGCTTTACCATGACCGACATGACCGGGATCGTGCAGATCGATTCTGCCTTCATCTCCCCGATTAATCACCTGCTCTTCACCACCACCGAACCTCAGGGCTACTGCCCTCAGTTTGTATCCGGAGAGTTTCCCGTCCTGGCCTACTGGCCGGGAGACATCACCTTTGACGGGGAGTTGAGAGACGTCTCGGACGTGGTTTATCTGGTCAATTATATTTATAGGGGTGGTCCCGCTCCCCCGCATCCCATCTCGGCGGATGTAAACAATCCGATTCCGGACAGGATCATAGATATTGAGGACATGATCTACATGATCAATTATCTCTTTAGAGGCGGGCCAGAACCCTATCCGGGTGATCCATGGTAAGAAAAAGAGGATAAATACCTAAGACTTATGATATAGCACAGTCATCCTGACATGATCCTGAGATGTTCTACCAAGATTGTGCTTGACAGTTATGAATTTTGATCTATATTTTAAAATACGATTTTTCAAAAGGTTTTTTCCGGACGAGCTTCCAGCCGGAGAAAGGGTTAGAAGAAAATTCATATCATACTGAGTGATGAGTTAAATTATGGCAATTGGTTGCATCATGCGGGATTTGAAGCCATTTGGGGAATAGAACTCTTCCATCTCAAAAGGAAAGGCCACCTTAAACCTTTTTCAATTAAGGAGTTTTAAAATGAAGAGAAAGGGACTGTTTTTACTTGGTGTGACAATTTTTGTCCTCGGACTCCTCAACCTGTCCTGGGGACAATGCCCGGAGGATCCAAACGACCGGGGGGAGTGTGATACGTTGAATATAATCTGCTTGGACTGTGAGCAGACACCAGGCACCGGACCATGGTTCGTCCGCTTTCCCTATCTGGTGACGCATGATCAGACGGTTACAGACGACTCCATAGCCGGATTCATCATCCCCATCAACTGGACTCGCACCAATCCTGCCGCCTTTTGCAGCGTGAGCTCGTGGTGGAACACCACCGAGACCATCTGGGCTCTTCCCGAATTCGAAAGGAGCATATTCCGGCACATGCTAAACGCATCCGATCCGACCGACACCCTGATGCACAATCGTATGGCTCTGCTGGCAACTATGGGAGGAGGAGACTGGAATACTCGCATACTGGAACTTAACACGGATGAAGCATATGCGCGCATGTCCGTGGTTGCTACAGGCACGCAAGATAAGAAGTGGTGGGAGGGAAACCGAGTCCTGCTTGCCGCCTTGACCATGGTGATTGAGGATACCATGCACGTCTGTATTGACAGCACCTTCTGGGAACCCACCGGACGATTGGAATGGAGCCGTCTGGATGCGGTTACCTATATACCCAGGCACAATCTGCCCCACTGCTTCTGGGTCGGGCCTCCTCAGATTCGGGTTATCTCTCCCAACGGGGGGGAGGTGTGGATAGTGGGCGAGACTCACGACATAACCTGGACTTCTGAGAACTTTGAGGGGGAAAACGTTGACATCGAGTTATCTACCGATGGCGGGTCCAACTGGATGCCTGTTGAGGAGAATACCCCCAATGACGGCGTTCATCCCTGGCTGATACCCGATTTAACCTCTGAACACTGCCTGGTGAAAGTCTCGGATGCCGAGGACGGGGATCCGTCTGATGAAAGCGATGCCGACTTCTCGATAATATACACGGCTTTTTTTAACATCGATGCCATACCCGATACGCAGTGGGTCAAGCAGGGCGATACCACCGAGTATGAGGTCATCCTGACCTCATTTTATGGATTCGACTCACCCTGCACCCTTACCGTGGAAGGCCTTCCTCCCCTGGCCACTTTTGAGTTTGATCCTCCGATTGTGATCCCCACCGACACTGCCACCTTGACCATTGCCGTAGACTCTTTGACCCCTTTGGCTTTATATGAGATGAGCATAATCGGAACGGAGATGAGCAAACAGGTAGCTGATACCACCCAGGTCTTGCTTTACGTTATCGCCTCTTTGAACCGGAAACCGGAGCTTTCGCTTCCCGGGCCACAAACGGTGTATGGCGGACTGCAACTCTCTTTTCCGGTGATCGCCACCGATCCGGATACTCTGGACACACTGATTCTGGCCAAAACCGGGGTAGGGGATTTCCCCTGTTATCCCAGAACATCTCCTGTGGTTTGCTATTTCCAATGGACCACCACGGAAGATGACACGCTAAACTCCCCCTACACCGTTACGTTTACGGTGGATGATGGTCGTGACAGCACCGATACCGGTGAGGTGGAGATAACCGTCTTGCCCTACGACATACCCCCATCCAGCGGGCCGGGCGACACAAATGGCGACGGCATAGTAGATGTAGGCGATCTTGTGTTCATAGTAAACTATCTATACCTGGGAGGACCTCCATCTAATCCTCCTGCCGCCGGAGACGTGAATGGAGATTGTTTCACAGGATTATCGGACATAATCTGGTTGGTCAACTATCTCTA
>CAYOSZ010000398.1:0-1516 GCA_964406715.1 uncultured Ignavibacteria bacterium
ATTCGATAAAGTGCCATAACTCATCCCATATTTGTTTTAGTATGTCACACGGCATTGATTCTCGTGATGGGCAATTTTATCACAAAAAGTGCTCCCTTGCCCACTTCGCTTTTTACTTCGATTTTGCCCTTATGATCGGAGATAATTCGATAGGCTATGGAAAGCCCCAATCCGGTTCCCTTCTCTTTGGTGGAGAAATAAGGTTGAAAGATACTTGAGAGTTTTTCCCGGGGGATTCCACTTCCCGAATCCTCAATCTCTATCATTATATTTTCTTGTGTTTCATCCAGATAAGAACGCACACTTAATTTGCCCCTTGAAGGCGTTGCCTGAATTCCATTCAACATAATGTTCAATAAAGCCTTTTTGAGTTCTCCTGAATCTATTCTCATTTTAGGGAGTTTCTCGATTGATCTTTTAACCTCGATCCTCTTCTCTTTTGCCTCGATTTCTGCCAGATTTGTTACCTCATTAATAAATACGCTCATGTTTGTGGGAACGAGATTCAACTTCTGAGCTTTTGCCAGACTCAAAAACTGATTTATTATGCTGTCCAATCTCTTGATTTCGTTCAAAATGATCTGGGTGAATGAGTGATACTCCTCTTTATCCTTTTGGGGAACGAATTCAGACTTAAGCCTTTGAGCGGTGATGGAGATGGCATTTAGTGGATTTCTTATCTCATGTGCCACGCCCGCTGCCAGGTTCCCCAATGCGGAGAGTCTCTCCGCTCTTTTCGCCTCCTCCTCGTATTTCCTTAACTCGGTGATATCGTGAATCACCGCCACCGCTCCCCTGAAAATTCTCTCCTCGTCGAAAAGACAGGAAGTTCCGATTATCAGGGTTTTATCCTCGCCGGAGATGGTGCGAAACTGAGTCTCCACGTCCCGGGAGGTCCTTTTTTCCTTAAGCGCACGCTTCAAAAAACAGGGATCTTCCGGGAAGATAGAATCATAAATCTGATTTACGGCGTGATCTTTGCTGACCCCGAAAAGTTCTTCGGCTAAGGGATTCAACATCACTATCTTGCCCTCCTCATCCACCGCCACCACCGCGCTGTGCATGGCTTCCAGCACGTTTCCGGTTAGGGTCTTGATCTCTTTATATGATCTGTCCAGGACGAAATAGTTCTGATTGATAATGACTATTCCGATTATCAAAAGTCCCAAAAAGAAAAGGATGATGGAGAAAAAGATCATCTGCCTTTGATAGCTGGCGGTGACCTGGTGATAGCCTTCCAGGGAAAGCCCGATTCTGAAGATTCCTGAAGGTATTTCCTCGGACTTGAATGGCTTCACCACTTCCAGCACGTCTTTTTCATCGAATGAAGTGATCCTGCTTTTGGCAGCATCTTCGGCGAAAGCGCTTTGGATAAACGGATCCTCCTCGATCTTCAACATCTTCTCCACTTTCTTCGATGCCAGGACGATCCCTTCCAACGACTGCAGCACGATGTACTCCACTCCGCTCTCCTGGCTGATTCTCTGAATCAGGTAACCGATTCCTATCTCCCTCT
>CAYOSZ010000398.1:1526-2806 GCA_964406715.1 uncultured Ignavibacteria bacterium
GAGGCAATCACCACCACAGCGCCTTTGGTTTTTGATCTTTTCACGGCAGCGGCATAGCTTTTTTCCGCCAGAAGAGTTCTTGCCTCTATTCCAAAGACTACTTCCTCCACCCCTCCCTCCAACACACTGGTTATTGAAGGAATGACCGAGGTGGTCGAATCCTGGTAGATTTCCGTTTCCGAGGAGTGACTGCTGTATTTGAGATTCATCTTTTGATCCAGAATGTCGATCCGGGAAAGATTGCTTTTCTTGACCATGCTTTCCAGTTTCGAGTTGCTCACGCTTCCATCTTTTTCCATCTGATCCACTAAATTGGCGATGTCCCGGAGCCTTTCCCCTATCAGTTCCTCCACCAGAGCGTTTGCCCGGACCGTGTTCTGGCTCGTCAGAATCAAGCCCTCCAGCAAAGCGGTTCCTTCCTCTTCCATCACCCTTAACATGTTGGACCTACTCTGCTTTATTCCGAAAAGAGCAATCAAAAACAGGATCAAAGCCAGAAGCAGGATGATAATGACCACGTATCTCAGCCTGATGTTAGCCAGAAACTTCGTGGTAGGAAAAAAAGTCATCTTTTCTCCTTAAAGAGGAGTTCATCGACGAATTCAATTTACGGGGAAACTGAAGTAGTGTCAAGAAATAAACCCAAACTATCAACCCAGTAAGGTGAAGATTTATGGGTGAGAGAATCTAAACTATCTTGAACATAAGTAACAGAAGTGTAACGCTGAGAGCAACCAGTATGGTTACGGTGAGCCAGGACAGAGCGTTGAAAGCTTTGCCGTTGGTGTATGATCCCATGATGTCCTTCTTGTTGATCAGTATCAATATGAAGATCAAGATGACGGGAAGAACCATACCGTTTATCACCTGGGAGATAAACATTATGGGGATAAGCGGAAGATTGGGCCAGAGCACCACGCCTGCTCCCAAGAAAATCAAAAGGGAGTATAATCCGTAGAACTGTGGAGCCTCGGAGAACTTTTTGTCCACGCCCTGCTCCCAACCCATCCCCTCACATACCACGTATGCGGTGGAGAGCGGCAATATGGAAGCGGCGAAAAGTGATGCATTCAAAAGACCGAAAGCAAAGAGGAGGGAAGCATATTTTCCGGCGAGCGGGGCCAACGCCAATGCAGCATCCTTTGCCGTTTCGATTCTGATTCCCGACTTGGAGATTGTGGCAGCGCAAGCCACTATGATGAAGAGCGCCACCAGATTCACCATGAAGCTTCCGGAGATGACGTCTGCCCTTGAGTATTTATAGTTCTCTATCTTTACGT
>CAYOSZ010000399.1:0-2803 GCA_964406715.1 uncultured Ignavibacteria bacterium
TGCGGCCCAATGTCAGCCCCGGTCGTAACTCGAATTGTGACGTGCTGGTCATGTTTTCTTGGAGATGGTCTCTGCCTTGTCGCAGCCTGATGTGCAGGCCCGGAATAATAGCCTTTTGATCTAACTGTGTATACGAGCCACAAGGCGGAGAAAGTGGAATTAGACGAATTCTTAAGGTCTGGAGGGCGTGGTACCCGGCTTCGACCGGGCTTACTGGTGTTTCTGGCCTTTCTGGTCTTTCTGATAGTTGTTTTCTTATTTTTTTCACCATCCTGTAGTTTGAGCTATGCCCTTAATACAAAAGGATATAGCAGATTTGCGGTGCCGGCGATACTGACCTTTCTGGGCTTTCTGGGCTTTCTGACGGTTGTTTTTAATTTTTTGCCTCGTTATTGTTATGAGAGCTATATGTGCAAAATATACTCCTCTCCTATTAATACCGTAGCTATCCCATTCACCATCGAAGTTGTGGTGAATTTGCTTTTTGTGGTAAGAGAGAGTATGGGTTATGGATCAGAATGGGGCTTTAGCCTGGTGCCGAGTGCCCAGGGCGCCTGACATACGAATTCCTCGGCCAAGGCATGGAGCTTATACACCAACTGGTCTGTCTCCCGGTCCGGTACCTTTACCTTCGCATGTTCTCTCTTTACACTTATTCACAACAAAAGGGTCAACCTATCGTCCTCGCCCTGACACAGAGTTTAAGTTATCGAGATAGCCTTTGAATCCCAGCCTGCCCTGCAATTGTTCTTTTGATCGGCTGCTTTTCTTGTAACTGCAAAATTCCACATGATCATCTGGTAATTGATCGACGAAGCTGTGTGCATGTGTCGCACCACCCGATTTTAGGGCGGTCAGAATGTGCAAGCTCTTTCTCGTTCTGGTCATCGCGACATAAAAAGCATTCTTGGTTACCCAATTCATGTTTACATTATCAAAACCAATAATGATCACATGATCTGCTGAAAGCCCTTTGGAGCCGACAACTGTTATCAACTCCACAGCCCCCATTCGCTTTACTTCAATTTCTTCGAGTTCCGCCTCTTCCTCTTCCTCGTGTTCCAGTTCGGCTACCTCTTCCTGGTTGATGGCTTCCCGTTCAATATCCGTCTTGAGTTTCGCTTTATCGACTACCGAAATGAGACCGGAGATTTGTTCAAGCTTTTCTGCAACGGTGTTCTGTCCGTCCAAAATAGTCTTGATCTCGTTACATTTGTTCAATGCGTCCTTTATCTCTTGAATATCTAAGTCGCAAAGTCTTCTGTCATCCTGCATGGCCTTGGCAATCAACTCATGCACTTTATTTTCAGAGACCTCTTTATAATGAAGCACTTTGCGAAACATGAAATTGTTATGGGGATTCTTTGCAAGCGAGTAATAGCTTAACAGTCGATAATAATCCTCGGAAAACGATCGTGTCTCTGTTTGATATTCTGCCACGATTCTCTTTATCCCGTCCTTCGATTGTCCATAAAAATTGACTTCTTTCGCCGGCGTCAAAATCAGCAGGAATGCATCTTTTGCCTCACCAGCCTCCAATTGTCTCTTGCGCTCATCAATTGCCTCTTTGTTATCAGTAATGAACTTTTCGATGTAATCGACAGCGGTGGGCGAAGTGGCGCACGCAATAACTTGAACTTTCGGCTCATCGCTGTTGCTCTTCAGTGGCAAGTAGATTCTTTCTATGCTTTGCGCTTCTTTCTGCTGTTGAATGAAATGATCGGCGGTTTTCGTGATGTGGTAACTGCTCCTGCCACAGAACGGGAGCATTCCATTGGCATAATCCGTATTTTTGTACAGATTGCGAATCAAGGTAGGTTTGCTTGATTTCAGCTTCTCATAAAGTACTTGCTCGTCGTCTCCGACAACAAGCAGGCCTTTGGGGTTATCTACCAGTTGGTTAATAAGGGCCTCCTCGGAAAGGTTGAAATCCTGATATTCGTCAATGATGAAATAGCTATGTTCATTTAGATCAGAGTTTTCTGCCAACGCCTTCGTGGCGCGCAAGATCAAATCAGCGAACCCGGCCGCATTGTAAAATTGGCAGAGTTTGAAATAGGTTTCTTTAAGCCCTCTCCATTCATCGGATCCGTTAAAGCTATTATCATGCAGCTGTCCCTCATATTTCTCCCATGTATAGACGCCTCTGTCTAGGCCAGGATAAAAAGCAAGCACATCACCCCACACTATTTCCTTCCAAGACTGCCCTATGATCCGAAAGTGTGGCCTAAAAGGCCATTCATTGGTCCCATGATTTTTCTCAACAATGCTGCGAGCAAATTTATGCAAAGTGGATACGGTGATTCTGCCTTTTTGCTCGTTACTCAGTTTTTCGTCGCGCTTAATGTCATTCTGCAAATCCCCCACCAGCTTTCGAACAAAGCTCGTCACAACAACGCTCGCGTCTTGGTCTTTCTGATACCAATGGTCAATCCTGCCTAGAAAAAGATGACTCTTGCCCGTTCCAGGACCAGAGACAATCAAAAATCTGAGGGCATCGTGTCGCGCAATAGCTGAAGCGTTTTCATTGCGGTACTCTTCCCGTTGATCATCGTCGAGAACGTCCAGTGCTTTGCGCAATGTCTGTATTTCGGACGACGCAAAGGGAGTACCGTCATCGTTGATCAGATATCGGATATCCATAAGATACAAGGTCAGGAGCCCTGCACTCCCTTTGGAATTGTCTTGGGTGACGTAACGCAGCAGGTATACGAACTACTCTTGACTTTCCTTCTTCATATTGGCCCTTCGAACGTTCGACAAGCTCACGGTGGTGAGCCATGTCGAACCACAAGCTCAGGGC
>CAYOSZ010000400.1:0-2797 GCA_964406715.1 uncultured Ignavibacteria bacterium
GAACCTCTGCGGTATGATTCAGTATCTCTTCCGCCAGACTCAGATAATTCTCCGCTCCGGCGGAGGTGATATCATAGAGTATTATGGGCTTTCCAAAACCGGGTGCCTCGGAAAGCCTTACGTTTCTGTTTATCACCGTCTTGTAGACTTTATCAGAGAAGAACTTTCTCGCCTCATCCGCCACCTGCCTGGATAGATTTAATCTGCCGTCGTACATGGTTAAAAGAACACCCTCGATCTTTAGATCGGGATTCAGATTACTCTGCACCAACCTTACGGTATTTAAAAGCAGGCTCAGTCCTTCCAGGGCATAGTATTCGCACTGAATGGGCACCAGGATGGAATCTGCCGCGGTGAGAGTATTGATGGTTAAAAGCCCCAGGGATGGAGGAGAGTCGATTATGATGAAATCGTATTTCTCTTTTATTGGCTTGAGGGCCTGGCTTAATTTTCTCTCCCGGGCTATCACGCTCACCAGCTCCACCTCCGCCCCCACCAATCGAAGATGAGAGGGAGCCAGATCAAGAAAAGATAGCTCCGTCTTCTGGATGATAGTCTCGATGGGAAGATCTTCCACCAGCACCTCGTAGATGCTTTTTTCTAACTTGCTCTTGTCGATTCCCACGCCGGAGGTGGAAGTGGCTTGAGGATCGATATCCACCAGCAGAGTTTTCTTTTCCGCCACCGCCAGGCAGGCAGATAGATTGACTGCTGTGGTGGTTTTTCCCACGCCTCCCTTTTGATTGGCAACTGCGATTATCCTTCCCAAGGTAAAATCCCCTCAACCAACTTACAGTTTAAGAACACCTCCAATGTTTTCTCATAAATAATATCTTCTACTCAAAAAAGCAAGAGATTTAAGAGAAAAAAACAAACTGCGAACGAAATCGTTTTTGTTGATCGGGTGGGGTTTAACTCTTGCCCAAACATGAGTATGAACACCAAAATATAGTTATTCTAAGGTTACGTGAGACTCTAACTCGCCTTATCTATGATCACCAGCCATCGAAATAAATCCATAGACGGTACTTCAACCTTGGTCACTTCTCTGATTCGTCCATCTTTTAGAGAAACGATCTCCTCAATTTCTCTTTTCACCCCCTTACCCTTATATGCCACCAAAAGTCCGCCGGATTTCAGGAGAGGCATGCTCAATCCAACGGTGTCTTCAAGTTTCCCCAAAGCTTTGGAAGTTGCCAGGTCAAAATTACATTGGAAGTCAACCTGATCTGCAAGCTCCTCTGCACGCTGGTTTACGATGGTGATTTTTTCCAATCCAAGAACCTGACTTAGCTTTCGAAGAAAGAGCGTCTTCTTATGAACAGACTCCACCAGGGTTGCCTTAATATCGTCTCTTACTATTTTGATAGGGATGGCGGGGAATCCTGCTCCGGAGCCGAGATCAAGAAGGTTTGCATCTTTAGGGATATCAACCGCTTTGAAGATGGAGAGGGAATCGACGAAATGCCTTAAGATTCGATCGTATTTGGCATCATTCTTGGAGACAAGATGCATTCTTTTATTCCATTCGAGAAGCAAACCCAGGTAAGTCTGAAACTTTTCTATTTTCTCCGCGGACAGATTCACTCGAAAATAAGAACAGATTTCTTTGAATTGAGCGATTTGGTGAGAGGTTAACATTGGAGACGATTAGATTAGTAAACAATGATAATGTTTCACGTGAAACACTCAAGAGTCAACGGAATAAACAAAAGGGTCAACGGATTAAACTGATATAACGCCCAGACGGGCGTCCGTCCAGACAACAACATTCCCTACAACCGTTGACTGGTCCGCTTTATCCGTTTAATCCGTTCCATCCGTTGACCCTTCCGTTGGCCGTTTTGCTGTAAACTGTTTGAGATAAACCATCAAAACCGCGATGTCTCCGGGCGACACACCGGAGATGCGGGATGCCTGCCCCACAGAGATCGGCCTGATCCGTTTCAACTTCTCAATCGCCTCCCTTTTAAATCCCTTAAGATCATCGTAACTGAAATCCTCCGGAATACACATTGACTCAAGTTTCTTGGATTTCTCGATCTCCTTTATCTGTCTGTTGATGTACCCCTCGTATTTTACCTCAAGTTCAACCTGTTCATAAACTTCCCGGGGCACTGCCTGTGCTTCCCAGTCAACCTTTTGGAGATCTTCATAAGTGATTTCCGGCATCTTCAGCATCTTAGCCAGGGACATCTTCCGGTTATTCTCCATTTCTCCCAAAAGATGGGAAAAAGAGGACACGGAGATAAACACTCTCCGCAGCCGGGCTTTTTCCTTTTCGATTCTCTCTATCTTATCTTTGTATCGAGCATACAGTTCCGCAGGGATCAATCCATATCTGTGTCCGTATTCCAAAAGCCTCTGATCCGCATTATCCTCTCTTAGAATCAGCCGGTATTCAGCCCTGGAGGTGAACATGCGATAAGGTTCATCCGTCCCCTTGGTAACCAGATCATCGATTAACACACCTATGTACGCTTGCTCTCTACCTAAGATAAACGGACTCTCCCCCTTGAGCTTCAAGACAGCATTCATCCCCGCCATGATGCCTTGGGCTGCCGCCTCCTCATAACCAGATGTCCCGTTGATCTGGCCGGCGAAGTAAAGATTTTCCACCAGCTTTGTTTCAAGAGTATGTTTCAGTTGAACAGGAGGAAAATAGTCATATTCGATAGCATATCCGGTTCGCATCATCTGAACATTCTCCAGACCAAGCACGGTTCTCAAGGCTTTCAGCTGTATGTCTTCCGGCAGGCTGGTGGCGAATCCGTTGACGTAGTATTCATTGGTCCCT
>CAYOSZ010000401.1:0-2788 GCA_964406715.1 uncultured Ignavibacteria bacterium
ATCAGTCCGATCTGGCTAAGTCAAGTGAAAATTCCTTTTTAACCATCGCATGCTTTGTCCGGGTATTTCTCTTTTTGATCAATACGTCAGACAAAATTATGCTTCCCATCCCCACCAGGATGCCGGCTATCACGTCGGAGACATAATGGAAATGGCCGTACACCGTGGAGATAAAAAGGCTGGCTATCAGAGGGGAGAGCACAAAGTACAGGATGCGGTGATGTCTTCTGGCATATACCAAAACCACCAGCGCCACCGCCACATGAGAGCTGGGCATGGCCGCACCCTGAATCCCCGCTTTGTCTATCAGGTTATGTGCCAGAGAAGTGAAGAACCCCCCGTTTATCGCAACCTGCTGCTGGAGGGTAAGGGCGAATCGGGGACCCTCCACCGGGAAAAGCACGAATCCCATATATGAAATATAGTATGCCACTGCCGAGGTAAAAAGCAAATCGTCGAATTCCCTGATCTTTCCGCCGAGGTAAAGTCCCAGCCCCAACACCGCCAAAAGAAAGTAATAAAAGCAGTAGGAGAACATCATATATTCGTTCAAACCAAAACAGATGAATTTTTGCATCCAGACGTTGGGATACACGCCGAAAACCGCAAGCTCCAACTGGTTTATCAGGGGATCGAAAGACTGCGGGAAAATCAGGTGTATCAGATATCTGGTTTCTTCATAAAGGAGGATGAAGAAAATAAGGGGATACCAGTGGCGAATGAAGAACGTCCACCCGGCTTTTCTGTTGTTCAATGCATGCACGATAAGAACTACTGCCAGGCAGATGCCGAGGTTCAGCCCCAAATACACCACCCAGTTGTCAAGGTTGGCGTGAAAGATCAATATCAAAAGACTCAAAGCCGCCATGTAAACGAAAGTGGCTTTGTCAACCAGAAGATATTTGTTGGCTTTTTGGTATGTCATTGCTTTCACTTGGCTGAAAATTGCTTCAGGAACTGTAAAAATACACCCTTTGGCAGGGCTAAATGCCCTTCAGGGTGAATCCCTTCAGGGTGAATCCCTTCAGGGTGAATCCCTTCAGGGTGAACCCTGCCCTATGGGTGGTAAGTAATCATCTCCCATAGGGGCGGGAATTTATCCCGCCCTACAAGGGAGCTTTTTCAACAATCATCTCATGTAGATTTCCCTTCAATCAAGATCACCAACTCCCCTTTGAGCTTGCGCTCGCCCAGAGTTTGTTTGATCTCCTCCGGTGTGCCTCTTAATATCTCCTCGAACTTCTTGGTCAGCTCCCTTGCCACCACCACTCTCCGTTGTCCCAGAATCCCGGATACGTCGTCCATCATCCTGGCAAACCGATGGGGAGATTCATACAATATAAGAGTTCTTTTTTCTTCCTGCAACTCTTCCAGTCGTTTTCTTCTCTTTCCCGGCTTGGCAGGCAAAAATCCCTCAAAGGCGAATCTGTCGGTGGGAAGCCCGGATACCACCAGAGCAGAGAGAAAAGCCGAAGCTCCCGGAATCGGCACCACTTTTATGTTTTCCCGGATAGCCAACTGCACCAGATAATAACCCGGATCGGAGATGCCCGGAGTTCCGGCATCCGAACACACTGCCACCGATTGGTTGGCTTTCAGATGTTCTATCAAAAGCGGAGCCTTTCTCTTTTTGTTGAAATCATGATAGCTGATTAGACGCTTATCCAGATCGTAATGTTTCAAAAGCATGCCGGTGTGGCGGGTATCCTCCGCTGCCACCAGATCGACCTCCTTCAACACCTTAAGCGCTCGCAAGGTTATGTCCTCCAGATTTCCTATTGGCGTGCTCACCAGATACAAAACGCCGGGTTCCACAGGTGTTTGTTCAACTTTGTCGGAATTGCTCATCAATTTGAAAACCCTCGATGCATTGGCATTAGGAAATGCCGATGCCCATTGGCTTCGGCATCGAAGAAGGTGACGTGTTGTCCGCCTGCCACCACCGTCTTTTTGTTCTCCTTAGCCGCCCGGGCTATCTTCAAGGCAACCGGATAACGCATGGTGTCGACCGATATGCCCAACACGTCGAAGTCTTGGTAAGGCAGGCTGTGATAATCCAGCGATTCCACATTCAGATCGGTTATCTTCACCCGGTGTCCTGCCTTACGCAACACCGCAGCTATGTATGCGATGCCCAAAGGCGGGGTTTTCAATCTCAGGAAGTGATATATGCTTCCCGCAGGTGGGTTTATGAGAAGGATTTTCACCGGTTACACCTCCCCTCAGGCAAATGAGCAGCTTATTTAAAGATTGGAGTTGAACCTCCGGATCGGATGCAGGCTCTGCAGCGTCACCCGGTCTTAAGCTTCCGATAGTTCACCCTCGCAATCTCCGGGGGTTTTCCCTTGAACTCGTTGCGCTTCATTATGCCCGTAATCTTCTTGATAAAACCAGATTCGTATCCCATTCTCCTCAGTCTTGCAGGACCGTATTTCTTGTCCACCAGATAATATAAGAATCGGTCCATCTCCTCATAGGTCGCTCCTAATTCACCTTCGTCGGTCTGTCCTCTCCACAGATCAGCGCTGGGGGGCTTGTCGATGATTTTCTGAGGAACCCCTAATTCCTTAGCCAGAAGCCTGACCTGGGATTTATATAGATCACCGATGGGATTGAAGGCATAGGCGGCGTCACCGTGTATGGTGCAATAGCCTAACAGAGTTTCGGTTTTGTTACCGGTGCCGATAACCAGGGCATTCTCCCTGGCAGAAAAGTCATAAAGGATGGACATTCTCTCCCGGGCAAGCTTGTTTCCCTTTCGTACCCTGTTTTTATCCGGAAATCTTCG
>CAYOSZ010000402.1:0-2774 GCA_964406715.1 uncultured Ignavibacteria bacterium
GGTTGCCGCCCCAAGAACTGCTACCACTCCCATGGAGATTGGAGCCAAGACAAACAGCGCATGGCATCTGGCTACCATGTATACCCCGGCTGTGACCATGGTAGCGGCATGAATCAATGCAGACACAGGAGTAGGACCCTCCATGGCGTCGGGAAGCCAGACATAAAGAGGTATCTGGGCGGATTTACCGGTTGCTCCCATAAACAAAAGCAGGGTCATAACCGTAACCAACCCGCCTCCCATGGCCAAAATGTGAGGCGCGTTTTCAAAAACTTCGCTGAAGTTCAAGGTTCCGAAGGTCCAGAAGATAAGCATCACTCCCAGCGCAAAGCCGAAGTCGCCGATTCGGTTGACGATGAAGGCTTTTTTCCCGGCATCGGATGCGCTCTTCTTCTCATACCAGAAGCCGATCAGAAGGTAGGAGCACAGTCCCACCCCCTCCCATCCCAGATACAGCAAAAGGAAATTGTTGGATAAAACCAGCATCAGCATAAAGAAGGTGAAGAGATTCAAATATGAGAAATATCTGGCATATCCTTTATCCTCCGCCATATAGCCGGTGGAGTAAACGTGAATGAAGAATCCCACCCCGGATACCACCAGGATCATGACCGAGGAGAGGGGATCAAGCAGAAAGCCGATGTCTATATGGAACTTTCCGGATAAGATCCAGGGGAAGGCGATCTTTTGCACCACCCTCTCCCCTGCTGGCAGAGCCGATAGCTGGAAGAAGATAATCACCGAACTCAAAAACGATAGACCCACGGAGGAACATCCTATCCAGCTCACCAGGCTTTTCAGCGGGCTTTTGCCATCGGAGGACAACCTCCAGCCAAGCGCCAAAAGGCCGTTAATCAAGAAGCCGATCAGTGGGAATAACGGGACTAGATAAACGTAGTTCATATTTTCTTGACTGTCCGCTGTTCACCCTCCGTCGTCTGACCCAGGAGATTTTCTCTCCGCGGACAGCGGACGGTCGACTGCGGTCTTTTTACCATTTCATCAGGTTAAAGTCATCCACGTTCACGCTTTTCTTGTTTCTAAAAAGACATATGATTATTGCCAATCCAACTGCCGCTTCGGCTGCCGCCACGGTCATCACCAGAAACACAACTACCTGACCGTCCAGAGAACCCAATTGCCTGGATAAAGCCACCAGGGCTAAGTTGACCGCATTCAGCATCAGCTCGATGGACATGAACATGATCAGGATGTTCCGTCTGACCAAAACGCCCAGGACTCCGATGGCGAAGATCGCCGCGCTCAATATTATGTATGCAGAAGTAGAGACCATAGAATTTACTTAGACCAGATATTAATCTTTACAATCTCCTTTTTGCCATGACTATGGCGCCCACGATCGCCACCAAAAGCAGAATCGAAGCCAGCTCGAAGGGTAAAAGATACTTGGTAAAGAGAAGCTGGGCCAAAGGCTCGACCCCCGCAGGGACGGCAGCTTCGATAACGGTTTCATCCGACCTGGAACCGAAGACCCCTAGTTCAATAACAGTTATTATTCCGATCACCAACAGAAAGACAAACAAAATTGCGAAAAATCTCTGTGCCTTTCTTCTCTCCGGGCCGAATTCGTCCTTTCTAAGATTCAAAAGCATGATGACGAATATGAATAAAACCATGATGGCTCCGGCATAAACTATGATCTGGATGGCTGCCAAAAACGGAGCATTCAAAAGCAAGAAGAGTATGGCTATGCTCACCATGGTGGCTATCAGAAATAGCGCGCTTGCCACCGCACCTCTCTGGCTGATCACCATAACCGAGCAAACCACTGCGATCACCGCCAGTATGGAAAAAATCAATATCTCCATCTTTCTATCCGGTTAATCCGTTAAATCCGTTGACCAATCTTTTGCGTCCGTCGTCCATCGTCCGCCGTCCGCCGCAACTACCATCATTCGTTTAATCCGCTTAATCCGTTGACCTTTTTGTCCAAAGGCACCAGCAGATCTTCCTTAGTGTAAATCAACTTCTCCCGCCTGTCATTGGAAAATTCGTATTCCTTTCCTAAAAAGATCGCCTCCTTGGGACAGGCTTCCTGGCAATATCCGCAGAATATACAGCGGAGTTCATTTATCTCATAAACCTTGGCATATCTTTCACCGAATTCATCCTCTGCCGGTTCCATGTATATGCATCCGGAAGGACAGGCGGCAGCGCACAGCCCGCAGCAGACGCACTTTTCCGATCCATCTTCATTTCTTTTCAGATAGTGAAGTCCTCTATAACGCGGAGAAAGCGTCAACTTTTGTTCCGGGTACCTGACCGTAGTGGGTCGGGAAAACAGATATTTCAAGGTAACCGACAGACCTCTGGGAAGCGCCCAGAATATGGTTTTCAAAACATCGAACATAATCGAATCTTTGAACTATTGAACTTTTGAACCTTTGAACTTTTAAATCCTTGAACTCTTGAATCCTCGAACCCTTGACTCCTTGAACCCTTCTATCAAACGATCATTATCACAGCCGTCAAGAAAATATTCAGGATAGCTAAGGGCAGCAGTATCTTCCACCCTAAATTCATCAGCTGATCGTATCTGAATCTGGGAAACGTGGCTCTCAGCCAGATAAAGAAGAATAGGAACAGGACCATCTTTAAAAGAAACCAGATCACCGGCGGAAGGAACGGTCCGTGCCAACCACCTAAAAACAGGGTGGTGGCTACTGCCGCGACGTTAATCATGTTGCCGTATTCCCCCAGATAGAACATGGCGAACTTCATGGATGAGTACTCGGTCTGATATCCAGCTACCA
>CAYOSZ010000403.1:0-2765 GCA_964406715.1 uncultured Ignavibacteria bacterium
CGAAAGAATTGCCTCCTGGGATGGCTCATCCTGGTCCCCCCTGGGATCGGGAATGAACTTGAACGTGTATACCCTGACCTCCTATGACTCCCTACTGATCGCCGGAGGTCAATTCACAACCGCGGGTGGTCAAACGGCTATGCATATCGCTTCCTGGAATGGCTCTTCTTGGTCTACTCTGGGATCGGGAATGAATTGTGACGTTAGCGCCCTGACCGTCTATAACTCTAAACTGATTGCCGGGGGTTGCTTTACCACCGCCGGCGGAGTTTCAGCCGATAGAATCGCTTCCTGGGACGGCTCTTCCTGGTCGCCTGTGGGATCGGGAATGGATTCCCACGTTTCTGCCCTGTGCCTGTATGATTCCAAGTTGATCGCCGCGGGCTTGTTTGACACCACGGGCGGAGTTGCAGCCCATGGAATCGCTTCCTGGGACGGATCCGGTTGGTCGGCTTTGGGATCGGGCGTGGGATCTTACCGCTATGCCCTGACCGTCCACGAATCCAAATTGACCGTGGGAGGTTGGTTTTCGATTGCCGGTGACAAGGTCGCCGGTTTTGTCGCGCAATGGACCAAGCGTGATCTTAAATGCGGCGATGCCAACCGCGACTACATAGTCGATGTCGGTGACATAGTCTACCTGGTCACCTACTGTTACAGAGGCGGTCCGGCACCTGTTCCAGAGACGTGTACCGGAGATGCCAACAACGATGACATAGTCAACATCGGAGACATAGTCTAGTTGGTCACCTACTGCTATAGGGGAGGTCCGGCACCTGATCTCAGCTGCTGCAACCCGCCTTGGAGTAAGTAGCAGGCACGTTAAGTTCGTAGGTCGGCTCCCAGAGCCCTGCCTGACGGATTCAGGCATCCTGCGGGCAGGGATGCTTGCCAGACCGGGTCTATCATCGTAAAAACAAAAGTCAAAGTCCCCCTGATAAGGGGGATTTAGGGGGTTATCTTTTGTGCCCGCTAGGTCCCCCGACATGGCGGCGACTGTTTGGATTTAGCTGTGGCCGGTTTTTGTTTCTAACTGACTTTAGTCAGGTGCATATGCAGTCTTACGAATTTTTGAACTTACGCCACTAAAGTGGCTGAGAAATAACATCTTGTTGTTTGCGAAGCCAGGTCTATTACAATAAAAAATAAAAGTTAAAGTCCCCCTGATAAGGGGGATTTAGGGGGTTATCTTTCATGCCCACCAAGTCCCCCGATCTGCCGGTGCCTGTTTGGATTTTAGCTGTGGTCGGTGGACTGTGGACTGTGGACGCTTTCAATCAGTCGACCGCTTCACGCCCCGCAGCATTTCTTGTATTTCTTCCCGCTGCCACATGGGCAGGGGTCGTTTCGTCCGATTTTCTTACCCGTTCTCTTGACCGGCTTGGGCTTGCCCGGAGCCACCTGTTCCGCCGGCTGAGTATCGGCGTATCCCATTCCCACCGTGGACTGGTGTATGGCACTCATCTGTCCTTCCGGCTCTTTCTTTTTGGGCCTTTCCTTCTCTTCCAGTTGTATCTTGAAGATAAGCTCTAATGTCTCCTCGTCTATGGCTTGAAGCATCTGAGTGAACAGGGCAAAGGCTTCTTTTTTGTATTCTATCAGGGGGTCTCTCTGTCCGTATGCCCTCAAGCCGATGCCGGTTTTGAGCTGATCTACGTCGTAAAGATGTTCCTTCCATTTTTCGTCGATGGTCCGGAGCATGGCATATCTTTCCAACTGCCGCATCAACTCCTCGCCCAGCATCCTCTCCTTATGGTCGTATATCTGAAGCGCCATCTTATAGAGGTTTTCCTTCAGATTCTCCTGTTTCAGCTCGTTCAAATCCTTCTGATAGAACTTTACGTCAACCAGAAAGGTCCTCAGGAGGTCCTGCTTCAAACCGGTTAAGTCCCAAGCTTCGGGATAGGTCGCCGCATCGGTGTGCGATTCCACCCTGGATTCGATCACCGTCTTGATCAGATCCAGAACGTCCTCTTTTAAGTCCGCCCCCTCCAGTACCGCCAGCCTGCGATCGTAGATGACCTCCCTCTGCTGGTTCATCACGTCATCATATTCCAACAGGTGTTTTCTGATGGAAAAGTTCTGCGCCTCCACCCTCTTCTGGGCTCTCTCTATGGCTTTGGTGACCATGGAGTGTCTGATAACCTCCCCCTCCTGCACGCCGAACCGGTCCATTATGGAGGCGATCCTATCCGAGCCGAAAAGCCTCATCAGATCATCCTCCAGGGAGAGGAAGAACCTGGAGGAACCGGGATCGCCCTGCCTTCCGCTTCTCCCTCGGAGCTGCCGGTCTATCCTTCGAGCCTCGTGCCTTTCCGTGCCTATGATGCGGAGCCCGCAAGGGACATTCTTATTACAGTCAAGCTCCTCCAGGTAGGGACACCCATCTTCCCGGTCAGGGGTTATCAGCCGACAGTAGGAATGTTTGACCACGCCCGAACCCAATTTGATATCCGTCCCTCGTCCGGCCATGTTGGTGGCGATGGTGACTGTTCCCGCCTGACCTGCCCGGGATACGATCTCCGCCTCCTGCTGATGATATTTGGCATTCAGAACGGAATGTGCTATTCCTCTTCGTTTCAGCATGCGGGAAAGGGTCTCCGATACCTCCACCGAGACGGTCCCCACCAAAACCGGTCGACCTGCCTCGTGTAAATGGGCGATTTCATCGATTATAGCGTTGTATTTCTCCCGTCTGGTGCGGTAGACCATGTCGTCGTAATCGATCCTTCTCACCGGCTCGTTGGTGGGGATGGCCACCACGT
>CAYOSZ010000404.1:0-1144 GCA_964406715.1 uncultured Ignavibacteria bacterium
CGTAGCCACTTACAGTAGCGGGGCTGTGGCGGAATTTCACCGCCTTCCCTGTTAGTCCCGCCTATGGCGGGACACCAAATCGAATCGTACGTTTTCAGAGAACAAGTCTACGATTTCAGTATAAACCGCTCGTTGCGTGATGTCAAGGAAAAAAGACGAATCTTTGAGGGATTGGGCGTTTTTTCGGCCAGATGAATCGGGCAACTTGCGCATTCCTCACAACCACCCCATCTCCTTATACCATTTGATAGTCTCTTCTGCGCCCCTGGCAAGATCATACTTAGGAGAGAAGTCGAAATGTGTCTTGGCTTTGGAAACATCCAGGCCCCAGTATCTTCGGGTTATCTCCTTCGCCTTCTGAACGTTGAATGCTGCCGTTTTTCCCAAAAACCTGGAGAAGTTTTCTGATAGAAAAGCCAGGAAAAACACAATGCTTTTGGGAATTTTTAAAGGCACGGTTCTCTTATTCAAAACTCCGGCGATGATCCTGAACGTTTCACGCCATGAGTAGATTTTATCGTCTGCGATGAAATAGGTCTGACCGGTGCTTTTGGGATTTTCCGCTGCTTGAATGATCCCGTCTACTAAATCCTTAACATACACTAAACTTAAGTAGCTTTCTTTTGTTCCGAGGGAAACCCGAAATCCATACTTAGCAACTTTGAAGAAGCCTAAGATATCAGTATCTCTGGGTCCATACACTGCCGGGGGACGAACGATGGTCACGGGAAGTTTTGAAGCATGTTGCAGAACGATCTTCTCCCCTTCCAACTTGCTTTCGCCGTAATAGGTCACCGGTTGACAGGGCGCTTCCTCATTCAGGGGCTTTTCGTCATCCCCGGGACCAACGGCTGCCTGACTGCTAACATAGACGAATTTCTTCAACTGAGGATTTTCCTCAGTACATGCTTGGACTAAGTTCCTGGTACCTTCAGCATTAGCCCTGAAGTACTCATCTCTGCTTTTAGCTTTGGTTAAACCGGCGCAGTGAAACACGAAATCGACACCCCTTACGACATCTTTGAGAGAGCTACACTCAGCTATGTCACCGAAAACATACTCCACCTTCAGACCCGAAAGCCATTTCAGATTGCTGGTCTTTCTGACCAAGCATCTTACCTGATAACCCTTGTCTAAAAGTCTC
>CAYOSZ010000404.1:1154-2765 GCA_964406715.1 uncultured Ignavibacteria bacterium
CTCCACCAAATGGCTTCCCACGAAACCGTTTGCTCCGGTGACCAAAGCTTTTAATTTCTTATCCATCGACTTATCCTTTTCCGATCCACTCGCAAACCAGAAAGCCAAAGAAGACCCTTCAATATAAGAAGGGCTGATTCCAAATTCAATCAAAAGTTCAGCAGAAAAATAAAAAGCCTCAGGTTGCGAGAACCAAAGGCTTATAAATATGCCAGCTTGCCCCGAAGCATACGGTTCAGGGTTTACCCCCAGCAAAGCTGTGGGGCACTCTGGTTATTAGGTTGGTATCATATGGTATCTGACTACGGCGTAAAGGTCTGTACGTAAGCTGAACTGAAATCCTCAAAGTCGTCACCAGGACCTATACGCCAACGGACAGCAACCCTATAGCTGGTGCCGACTAACAATGACTCTGGATCAGCGAACTCTGTCACACCGGCCGGAGCGGCTCCATACACAACGCCTGGAGCTATGCTGTTGCTATCGCTCATAATCCCCCACATATCTCCTCCATTTTTTTCCACTATCAAGAATGCAAGCTTACACGCTGGCGTCCAGGAAAATGTTGGCGTAGTTCCAGAACCCACACTAACCGCGAGATCGCAGTTGCACGCTACTAGTTCTGTTGGCTTGGTCGAAGACTTTTTCGAACAGCCGACTATGAGGACAATCACAATGGGAATCAACATCCAATAGGGCACCCGTTTGGCCTGAGATATTGTATCAAGATTAGGAAAGGATTGGATTAACCGCATAACTACCTCCTTTCTTTTCATTCACCAATGGTTGACAACCTGAGTTATGATTACATGGTTTCCAGATAAAACCGCTTAAAGGTCTTCCCGCCAGATAAGAAGTACCAGCTTGCCCACAGCAGAGATGTGGGGCATCCGGGTCACCGGGAACCAAGTATTTTCGTACGTCTTTCTATATTGTTACTTAGGTGGAGGGGGATAGCTTGTTGGATCTCCCCCTGCTGCTTTTATTTGCCTTCTTACTAGCTCATGATACTCTAAGATGACTCCATATTTATGAAACTTATGCCAGACTTGAATGCTGATATTCAGAATAAGCTTCGTAAAGAATTCTTGCCGCAGCAGTAATCGTTCGATTGACTGGAGAGGCATCGCATTATCGTGAACGATGGAATGTCTTTCATCGAATATCTCAACTAACTTCTGGTCATTCCAATTGGCAAACTGAAGTTGCACCTCTTCAGTAAAATCGCTCCACGAGAATACTCTGTTTTTCTTTATTCCAATGCTATCAAACGCCCTCAAGATTTCTTTTACTCCTTTCCTTATTATACGATCAATGGATTTATGAATGAATTCATCCAATACCTCATCATAGGTTGCGTGCTTCAAGAGTTGTTCTAGAGTAATATTTTTGTCTCTTGAAAAGCTTAGCAATGCCTGAGAATTAGCCTTGAATATCACAGTAAAAACGTGTTCGAAGAAAAGCTCCATTACAGTGCACATCATTACCAAACTCAAATTGAGAACCGTTTTCTTTGAGTCATTAAATTTTCTGGCATATGACTCCTTAAGTGCTTGTTTAGCTTGCAGTATCAGTGCCTCAAATCCCTTTTCGGGAAGAGCTACTTTATTT
>CAYOSZ010000405.1:0-2763 GCA_964406715.1 uncultured Ignavibacteria bacterium
GGTCAACCGGTATCCCGGTTCCAATATAAAGTACTGATTGCTTCCTGTGGAGGAAAAACCGTACGTCTCCAGGTTGAATGATTCCGTCCATGCTTCCGTTTCGTCTGCGGTCGGTGATTCTGCCAGACAACTACTCGTAGCCAAAATGGCCCACAGACAGAAACCCAGTAAAGCTGTTTTAGTGATTGATCGTCTCTTGCTCACATAACCTCCGTTTCTTTGCACCTTTTTAAATCGACTGCTTACTCAGTCGGATGGAGAATCGCTTGGTGATTGAACCACTTCCCCAGCTTCGAGAAAGGCATTGTGTTGATCACATCCTCCGGCTCGATCCAGCCTCTTCTTGCGGTTGCCAGACCAAAGCTGATCCAATCCAGATGCCTGTCCCGGTGAGCGTCGGTGGATATGACTATTTTTACTCCCTTCTCCTTAGCTTTACGACAATTCAAATCCGATAGGTCAAGCCTTTCGGGATAAGAATTCAGCTCCAATGCTTTTCCGCAGGATTTGCAGGCATCCATAACTTTGTCCAAATCCACTGAATATGGTTCTCGTCTCCCGATTAACCTGCCTGTGGGATGGGCGATTATGTCGACGTGCGGATTCTCTATAGCTTTTACGATCCTTCTGGTCATCTCCTCTCTGGACTGACCAAATTTGGTATGAACCGCTCCCACCACCACGTCCAATTCCTTGAGCAGATCATCATCCAGATCAAGCCGACCATTGGATTTAATGTCTACCTCGATTCCTTTAAGTATCCTTATGTTTTTACCTTTTCTTTTCTTGTTCAGTTTGTCGATCTCCCCCATTTGTTTCTTCAATCTCTCGGGAGTCAATCCATTGGTTATACCCACGGTGGGAGAATGATCGCAGATGGCGATGTATTGGTATCCTTTCTTTTGGGCTGCTTTAGCCATCTCCTCGATGGAGTTGTTTCCGTCGGTCCAGTTGCTGTGCACGTGAAGATCACCTTTGATATATTTTTCTTCTATCAGAACAGGAAGCTTTTTCTTCAAACCCGCTTCGATTTCCCCCTGATCCTCTCTCAGCTCCGGCGGAATATAGGGAAGCCCCACCGCCTTGAAAACCGACTCCTCAGTCTTGCCGGCAACGCTTTTCTCTCCTTTGAAAACACCATATTCATTAACTTTCAGTCCTCTGTCTATCCCCAAAGACCTGATTCTTATGTTATGAGCCTTCGACCCGGTAAAGTAATGCTGCGCTGCCCCAAAGCTTTTCGGTTTGACCACTCTCAGATCCACCTGAAAACCATCTTTGGTCATGATGCTGGATTTGGTACTCCCCTTCGCCACCACCTTTGAAGCCTGGGGAAGCTTGACGAAAGCTTCCATAACCGGTTTGGGCTTATTCGATGCGACCAGAATATCAGCATCCGCTATGGTTTCCCTCATTCGCCTCAAAGAGCCAGCCAGAGTTATCTGCTTAATCTCTTTGACTTTTTTCAACGCACTCAGAATATCCTGTGCCCGTGGATAAATGAAAGCCAAAGGGAGTCTCTCTTTGTATTTCTGTACCTGTTGGATTCCCTGCAGGATATTCTGCTCTACCTTCTCACCCAATCCCGGAAGCTCTCTTAATTTGCCCTTTTCTGCTGCTTTCCTCAAGCCCTCAACTGTATTTACACCAAGCTCATCGAATACCAGCTTGGCATGTTTGGGGCCCATGCCGGGGATTTTTAAAAATTCGATTAGAGGAGCATACTCGGACTTCTTCAAATCCTCGTAGTATTTCAGCTTCCCCGTCTCCAGAAGCTCTTTGATCTTTTTGGCGATACCCTCCCCAATTCCGGGAAGCTCCTTGATTTCGTCCTTGTTCTCCAGAGACGAAAGCTCATAGGTTAGCCCCTCCAGGGTCTGAGCCGCCTTGATGTATGCTCTTATCTTGAATGGATTCTCGCCCTGAATGTCTAAGATCTCGGAGATGTGAACCAGTATGTCAGAGATTTCTTGATTGGTCATCTTATTTCAGTTAACCTCTCCCCCTTGGTCCCCTTCAGGGTGAATCCCTTCAGGGTGAACCCCTCTCCTTGGCAAGGAGAGGGGGAAACAGGGGGTGAGGTTCT
The DNA here is from genome assembly GCA_964406715.1 of uncultured Ignavibacteria bacterium. Taxonomy (GTDB): domain Bacteria; phylum Zixibacteria; class MSB-5A5; order MSB-5A5; family SM1-73; genus SM23-73-3. The sequence continues at coordinate 2,087 of CAYOSZ010000405.1, forward strand.
CATCTAACCAGAAAGATCAGACAATACATTTCCAGTATTTTCTTTTTATTCCCTCTTCCGGTTCTTCAAATTTTGACCATTCGTATCCCTTCTTCAGTAAAAATTGATGTGTCTCATTATCCAGGTCGTTGTTCCCGGGACAATATATGACCATGCCGCCCGGCTTTGTAATTCTCTCCATCTCTTTGCACTCCGCTTCTCTATTATCACCGAATACATGGCCTCCCATAGATATATCTATAAAATTATCCGGAAAGGGAATGTCCGCTATCAAACCATCCACAGGGAACACATTGCTCAATTCTTTTTCCCTTGCTTTTTGCTTCAAATATAATCGCAAATTACCAACCGGCTCTATTGCATAAACTGCTTTGGCTGTTGGCGCAGCAATAAAAGTCAGTTTTCCCGTTCCGGCACCAACATCAGTAACGATTTTCCCGGTGAAGTCGACTATCGACGTTAATTCAGAGGGATCCCATTGAAGAAAAGGCTGGGCGTCATATATGGATGGGTCTATCACGTAAGTCAAAAGATCATTGAGTGAATTCAAAATCGCCTGCTCTGCCTTCTGTACATCTTTTTTATCACATTTCCCAACGTCCAAAGAAACAACTTTATCCAGCCAATCTTTTATCTCCGGGCATTTATTTCTCAAGAACCATTCCACTGTTGGATTA
>CAYOSZ010000406.1:0-2753 GCA_964406715.1 uncultured Ignavibacteria bacterium
CTTATCAATCCTTCTGAAGGCAAGGGTGAATATGATATGCCTAAGAATAACATAAATCCAATCAGAACCACCAAAACAGGTAGAATTCCTACTCGCCACCTTATTCCACGGCCGAGAACATAATGAGCCAACCCCACACTCGAAAGCGCTACAGCTAACGGAGTAATAAGATAGGGAATCTGCATACCTCTCCAAAAAAAACCAACTAGGTACAGCCCATTCACTAATACAGCTATACCTAACTCCGGTAGGTGATACACTCCAGCCACCAGAAGGCCTGATACAATCAGTCCCACAGAATAAGTCGGAAACTCCCAGAGAGCAAATGTGGCGCCTAGGGTAAACATGAGAATCAGCAGATATTGCCATTTGTTTATTTTAGGCAACGGATTATTTATGTATGTCAATTCCATTTTCCAAATCAGCTATTTGCTGTTTTAATGAGTCCTCTCAGTCCACTGGTGATAAAGGGATTTCACAAAGCCGGTCTCGTTCTCTCTTATCTCCCCCAAAAATAACAACAAAACGAAATATACACAAGTCCCTAACAGAATCAATGTTATCAGATTTGTCAGAGAAACTGCCAGGAATCCTTTTAGGACAATTAAAGCAACTCCCATCAGCAAAGTTGAGAAACCCACTTTCATAAGCGATTTCCAAGGAGCAAGCCAAGGCATAAACGAATAGCAAAGGCCTATTCCCAAAATCAACAAGATCACATAGGATACAACCTTAGCTGCTCCGGCTCCTATATATCCGTAGGAAGGTATAAACAAAACATTCAGCGCTAGGTTAGCTATTCCTGCGATTAGGAAAATCAAAGCCAAAGTCAAGGTCCTTTTGTACAGCTCAAAGCTTTTCCCAACGTATTGAAATAGACCTTGAGCTAGTGAACAGAAGGCAAAAAGTGGAACAAGCCTATAACTTTCGGAAAAGTTTTCTCCCACAAATAAAGTGAAGATATCTTTACCTAAAATGGAGATTCCAATAAAGACCGGAACACATAGAATAAAGAAATATCGGCTAAGCTCCCCGATCAACTGCTGGGTTATTACCTTCCCTTTTTCCTCCCAGGTCAAGATTATGATGGGATAGGCCGCCAACATTAAAATGGAATAAAGCAAACCCAGACTCCTATCGACAACCGAGAAACTAACCGAATATATGCCGACATCTTTAGCTGTCTTGAAGTATTGCAATATGTATCTGTCCGACAGTATCAGCAACCATGCAGACAGAGATGAAAGACCCAACGGGAAACCATACTTAAAAAAATCCAGAGAGCTCTTTGTAGAAAAGAACTGTGTTTTGAGTTTTGTCAAAAGAGAAAGCCTTTTACTGATGAATAACACCAAAACCAGATTGATCAGCAACATTCCCCACAGCAAACTGATCGCACCGATGTGAAAAAAAAATACAAATGCCAGAGCCAGGATAAATTTGCCACCTGAGGAGATAATTTCATACCTGGAAAAAGCCGCCGCCTGCAAAGACGCCCTCAGGAAGTATAGAAGCATGCAGTAAGTGGACCAGGCCAGGTAGGAAAATATGCCTATGCTCAAAAACGGCAGCAAACGTTCCGGGAGATAAGCTCTGAACATGAAAAATCCAGTTAGATATACCAACGTTATTACAACATTGCAAATCGTAAAAGAGAAGACTGCGCAGCTATAAAGCTCAACAAGATTATCTTTCAATTTGAATTCGGGATAAAATCTTAAGACTGAATTGGTTATCCAACTCGAGCCTACTATGTTCATAACTGTAATGGTGGTTAGGACTATGAAATAGTTCCCATAATCTTCGGGTGAGAAAATGTGGGTGAATACCAGTAGCCCGATGAAGTTTACTGCAGCAGGAACAACTTTAGCGGGAACATATCTTAAGGTATCTTTGCCCGTCTCTTTAAGAATTGACTCGATCAAAACCAGTCCTTCAATGAATTTGCTGATTATATTTTATATTTTTTCAGCAGGACTTTTGAAATGTTTTGTGAAGCCTTCCCTTTGGCAAAGGAAGATCCAACTGATCTCCGGGATACAACCGTTCTGTTTATGTGCTGCTTTATATTCTCTAACTTTAGCCCGACAATTGTATTCAGACCGCTTTCAACTGTCTCCACCCACTCGGTTTCTTCCCTTAAGGTGAGACAAGGAGTTTTCAGGAAGAAGGCTTCCTTTTGCACTCCGCCTGAATCGGTTAATATGCATTTAGCGTTTTTCTCCAGGATCAGCATATCCAGATAGCTAACCGGGTCGATTAGGTCCAGGTCGCTCTTTGATAGCAATCTGACCATAAGCTTAAGCTCAGATAGTCTTTTCCTGGTTCGCGGGTGGATGGGAAAGATGATCCTTTTATCGAGATTCAGGATGATCCGGGTTATCTTATTCAAATTTTCCTTAATGTCCGTATTCTCCGCCCGATGAACAGTCATCAGATAATAGTCCCTGGGGGTTAGATTCAGCTTCTTCATGATCTTTGACTTTTTATTTGCTACGACCAGGTTTTCCCTAAGCGAATCGTACATTACGTCCCCCACCAGATGAACACCTTCGGTTATTCCCTCTTTTTTTAAGTTCTTGACCGATGTGGGGGTGGGACAGAAGAGCAGAGAGCTAATGTGATCGGTTAAGACCCGGTTGATCTCCTCGGGCATGGACTTCACAAAGCTTCGCAGTCCCGCCTCCACATGAGCTACCAGAACGTTTTGTTTGGCTGTGGCTAAAGCTCCGGCCAGAGTGGAATTGGTGTCT
>CAYOSZ010000407.1:0-2738 GCA_964406715.1 uncultured Ignavibacteria bacterium
ACGTTTACGATGCCGTCTGTGTTGCAATCACCCGAAGCCGGGGGAACCGGCCTGAAGACCTTAACAGCTTCCAGAGCATTGACCCTACCAGAACCCAATTTTGGGTAGTAAGGCCAGTTTTCAGGAATGCCGTATATGTAATCCGCTGTGTTTAATATGGCATCCCTGACCTCAGCGTTTGTTGCATTTTGGTTGCATGTCCATACCAAAGCTGCCACACCTGAAACAAAAGGAGCAGACGCGGAAGTGCCAGCAAAACTATCCACGTAACAATAATAGTTCCAATGTAAATAGGCGCGGGATGCGGCAAAGCTGCTCCAAGGTGCACAAACATCTACCCAGGTGCCCCAGTTCGAATATGGTGCTTTAACATCATTATTATCCGTACCGGCAACTGCAATAACGTTTTCATAGGCAGCCGGATAATGACGTATGGTAGAGGAATCGTTTCCAGCTGCAGCAATCAGTAGCAACCCAGCACTCCATGCTTCATCTAACTTTGCATGTAGCAGAGGATTATCTCCACTATGTCCCCAACTCATGCTTATTATCTTTGCTCCATTGTTCATTGCGTAATCTATTGCATTTATAGCGTGGGAATCCCATTGCATTCTCGCGATCATGATTTTGCTAAACCAGGAAGTTCCCGCTACTGTGTTAGTATCAAGTTCACATACCCACTCAGCCTCTTCCGAGCTGATCCGATTATTAGTAACCGCTGCCATAGTCCCGGCTGTTCCATCACCATGGTCATACCATTTATCCCATTTGTTCTCTGGCTGCGTCGGTTGCGGATCATACCCGCTGTCATACTCGCAGGGCTCGTCTCTAAAGTCAAAACCCACTAGATCATCACAATAGTAATTTCCGTCATCATCATATGGATAGAAATAAAAATCACCGGGATCAAGAATCCATTTATTTTGTGATGGGTCCCATTCGATGGTATGTCCATCTTCATCCATATCTTCACCTAAATTCTGCCAGATATTATGAACAAGATCAGGATGACCATAATCCGTGCCACCATCGAGAATCTGTATCACAATTGATGGTGATCCATTTGTATACCTCCAGGCTTCCGTGCATTTTATCTTGCTTAGCCCCCATTGCTGAGGAAAATAATAATCACTGGGTGTAACACAAGGGCTTCCAATATAATTCAGGCTTCCCATGTTGATGTGAATATCAGCAAGAAAAGAAGAAAGTACCTGATCTACGTTCAGAGAATCGGGGAATTTCAAGAAGAGAATTCCCTTATTAACCTCTGACAAAGTGTAAACAGGCCTTTCAAAATCATAAACTCCGTAAAGCACATTCAAACTGTCAATTGAGGGAAGTCCTGTCTCAATTATCCCTTGTGGATTTGGAACCGGTGATATGGGGAGATATTGATGTCCGATGTCAATCATTATCTCTCCCGGAACGTAATCTTGAGCATTCGCGTAACTCAAAAGGATAAGAGTTAGGATAAAACAAAAGAGAATAATAAGCTTTTTCATTTTTTTAGCCCCTTTCTGCCAAAATTCTACTTTTTTGATGCGATTTATTTAATAAGCAGCATCCGTTTCGTTTGTTTGTAGCCCCCTGCTTTAAGATGGTAGAAGTATATCCCGCTCGCTACCTCCTTTCCTTGATTATTTTTTCCATCCCAGTTAACCTTGTAATGACCCGGTTTCTGGGACTTGCTTAATAATTCTCTCACCTCCCTTCCTAAAATGTCATAAATCTTCAAGGTTACATTCTCTTCTTTCAAAATTTCATAAGTAATGATGGTAGAGGAATTAAAAGGATTAGGGTAATTTTGAATCAGTTTAAAACTAAATATTTTATTATCCTGGGAAGTATCAACAAATGAATCGGATGAGGAAAGATAGTATATTTCTAAAGAATCATTGTCAAAGGAGCCTTGCGAAAAATCGAATGCGGAGAAGGCGGCATGACCTCTGCCTTCTGAATCTAATACAAAACAGAAGCCATCTACCATAAAAGAGTCTGGAGTTTCTTGATAGCCTACAAGGATATATGGTACTTGCCAGCTTCCTTGTTTTCTGTCTGTAAAGTAGATTTCATTTGTGAAAAAGAAGTAGCTTGCATATATGATTCCGTCTTTGTCGATGAACACTTTGTCAATACCTCCATAGTCTAAAGTGGTATCAGGAATCACCTCACCCCCTTGCCAGATGGTATCTTCGGCTTCTTTGTAATAGTAGAAGTTACGACTCCATCCAGGCTCAAGACAGTAATCATCTACTATGCATCCTGTGGTAAACAGGTGAACTCTATCATTAGCGTCAACCTTAAGGAAACCACCGAAGTAGCGATATATTGGACGGGAGGGCCTGGGAATTGTGTCTAGGTGCCAGTTTGTGCCATTTAAACTATCATTTCTAATATAGTAAGTTGGAAATTCCTGGTAACCCTCTCCGTAATACAGAATATGCGCAGTTCCATTTTTCTGGACACCAAGATATGAAGTTCCACTCCCCATACCGCCTAAATAAATTGACGGAGTAACTTGCTGTTTAACCCATTCTCCCGTCGAGTTGTTAGCATACATCACCCTATACCAATTTTGAGATAAGGAATCAAAGTCCACATTCCAAACAAGATGAATATTCCCTAAACTATCAAATGCCATAGCCTCAACATGCACCCGGTCCGATCCAGAATCTGATTTTACTGTCTCCCAATTGGGCATATTGCTATTGGTATAATATAGAGTTTCACCACATTCA
>CAYOSZ010000408.1:0-2736 GCA_964406715.1 uncultured Ignavibacteria bacterium
CAATATTGGGCGTGAGTCCGTATTTTACCTTGCCTCCAAAGCAGAAGCTGGTTTTGTTCTGACTGGAGAAACCATTCATTTCATACTTTTTGAAGACATCGCCAAATCCGAAAGCATATCCTCCATAACCGCCGATTGCAAATTTCCCCTTTTGATCGATGGCCGACGCGGAAGCAATCAGCGCCAGAACCATCACCACGGTCAATAAGCAGGTCAGCTTTTTCATCTTTTCACCTCTCCGAAATTTTAGATTTGTTTTTGGAATTCAGTTATAGTAAAAGATATCGCGATCGTCTTCTCACGATTATATTCAAAACGGAGTCCTTCTTCGGACGTCCGACTTCAGGTACGTCGATCAAGAAGTTTTGGATTATTTACTTTCTGAGATTGGTTTTCCCTCCTCTTTTTGATTTTTGCATTTAGGTTACAAATGCGACCTGTTTCTCTTACAAGAAATCGGAACTTTCTCACCCCCTTCCAAAGATTAAGCTTTTATTCACTTTCTATTTACGTAAACCGATATTCTCCCTTTTTCTTAAAATTTTGAGCAAGTATACGACGAACCAGCATATTTGTCAACATATTTTTTGTTTTTTTGTGACTTAGTATAAAGAAAGCACCGATCGTTATATATTATTATGCTTGACAAAACCAAAAGCGTCGAGTAATTTAATTTTTTGAGGTAAACAAAATCTGTGCACCGAGAAGCGGCTTGGACGAAAGGAGGGAATTTTGAAGGAAAAGTTAAGGGAGATCATCGACTATCTCAAAAAGAAGGTTGATTACGCGGATATCCGCCATCAAAGGACCAGCATAGAAGACATCAGTGTGAAAAACGGGAACGTGGAGGGACTGTCCCGCAGCCATGACCAGGGATTCGGCATAAGGGTTATCAAAAATGGAGCCTGGGGCTTTGCCGCCAGTTCCGTGCTCACCCCCGAGGAGATGAAACGGGTGGCTGAAGCCGCCATGGAGATAGCATCGGCCTCTGCCCTGACCAAAAAGGAGAATGTCAGGCTGACCCCCACGGAGATTCATCGGGATTCATATAAGAGTGACTGCCGGATTGATCCCTTCGGAGTCCCCCTGGATCAAAAGATCGATCTGCTTCTGGGTGCCTGCGAGATATTAAGAAAGAGCCCCAAGATAAAGGTGGCGGAAGGATCGATGCAGTTTTTCAAGACCGACAAGACCTTTGCCTCTACCGAGGGTGCCTTTGTTGAGCAAAGGGTGGTGGAAAGCGGTGCGGGAATCGTCGCCACGGCGGTGGAAGGCTCTGAGGCTCAAAAGCGATCCTATCCTAATTCTCACGGAGGGGACTTCGCCTCCAGAGGATATGAGTTTGTGCAGGAGATGAATCTCCTGGAGAATGCGGAAAGAGTAAGGGAGGAGGCACTCCAGCTCATTGCGGCACCACCTCTGCCAGAAATGGAAAGCTCCATCATCATCGCCGGCAACCAGATGGCGCTGCAGGTGCATGAATCTTGCGGGCATCCCACCGAGCTGGACCGGGTTCTGGGAACCGAGATAAGCTTGGCCGGCGGCAGCTTCATGACCTTAGATAAGGTGAACAAGTTGAAATATGGCTCGGATAAGGTGACCATAGTCGCCGATGCCACCATTCCCGGAGGACTGGGCAGCTTCGGATATGACGACGAAGGGGTCAAAGCCCAGCGGGCATATCTGGTGAAGGATGGTCTTTTCGTGGGCTATCAAACCTCCCGCGAGACCGCAGCGGTTTTAAACCAGCAAAGCAATGGCACCATGCGAGCGGACGGGTGGAACCGGATTCCCTTAATCCGGATGACCAACATAAACTTAGAACCCGGAGAATGGGAGCTGGAGGATTTGATTGCCGACACAAAAGAGGGACTGTTCTTGGACACCAACAAGGTCTGGAGCATAGACGACAAAAGGCTTAATTTCCAATTCGGAGTGGAGGCAGCCTGGGAGATCAAAGATGGCAAATTAGGAAAGATGTTCAAAAACGCCACCTACACCGGAATCACCCCCCAGTTCTGGAACAGCTGTGATGCCGTATGCAATCGAAAACATTGGCGTATCTGGGGGGTACCCAACTGTGGGAAAGGTGAGCCCATGCAGACCATGCACGTGGCGCATGGAACCTCACCCACCAGATTTCGCAACGTTAAAGTGGGAGTGAGCAAATGATCGGAAAAGATAAGATACTCACCTTGCTGGGCTCGGTGTTACACAAGTCGGAGGCCGACCAGACCGAGGCGATCTTCATTGGCAGCGAAAGCGGGCTCACCCGTTTCGCCAACTCTACCATCCATCAGAACGTTTCCGAGCGGAACAGCCGGGTATACCTGCGTGTCATCTTTGGGAAAAAGATCGGAGTGGCAACCACCAACTCGCTGACACAGGAAGACTTACAGAAAACCCTGGTCAATGCCACAGATATTGCCCGAAACCAGAAGGAAAATCCGGACTTTCCCGGTCTTCCCGGCAAGCAGGAATTTTCAAAACCTGATACCTATTATGAGAAGACCGCGGACTTTTCCCCCATTCAAAGGGCGGAAGCGGTCAAACGGATATTCGATAAAGCCAAAGCCATGCAGTTTACTGCAGCCGGATCCTTCTCCTCCGGCAGCTCCGAGATAGCGGTGGTCAACACCAACGGAGTTGAGTGTTATCAACCCCTCTCCTCCGCCTATTTGAATTTGATAGTGATGGGGGAGAACAGCTCCGGTTTCTCGGATCATCTGACCAGAG
>CAYOSZ010000409.1:0-2702 GCA_964406715.1 uncultured Ignavibacteria bacterium
TATGTTAGCACAGTGCCCGATTTCGATCCTGACTCTACCACCATATATGATAGCTTGGTATGCAGTGATTTCACTGATAGCTTGCACGTTGATAGGTATTATTGGAAGGTGAAAGCTTACGACAACTGGGGAGCGGAGACATGGTCCAGCCAAACCTGGCATTTCGTCTACTTCATCCGGGGCGATGTAAATATGGATGAGACCATAGACGTTGGCGACGTGGTCATGCTGATAAACTATCTTTACCGGGGTACCATCGCTCCCGATCCTATTGCAGTTGGTGACGTCAACTGCGATGGTGTGGTGAACGTCGGCGACGTGATATATTTGGTCAATTATCTCTACCGGGGAGGAACGCCACCCTGCGAATAGCATTGGAAACTAACTGATAGTTGCTCGATTCCCAGACGGGAGCATCTGCTCATCAAGCATTATTGGGTCGGATAAATCCGACCACTACAAAAACCCTCTAAAACCACCATAGGGGTGGGAATTTATCCCACCCCTCTTTTATGTATTACTACATGTTTTCCCGGAAGCAAAAGGTCGGATAAATCCGACCACTACAAAACCATTCCGTGTTGGGGCAAGGGTTGAAGGGGCTGTTGAAAATCCTTTTAGCAGGGCTAAATGCCCTGCTCTATGCTTAATAAGCATTGTGTCCCATAGGGGGGCGGGAATTTATCCCGCCCCTCTTTAACGTATCTCTCCAAGCTATTCTTCCAAGAACCAATCAAAAATAAGTTGCCACTTCCTCAACATTTTTGTTGCGTTATTCATTCACATAGGATATCTTGATGCAGGAGAAACGCTGTTATTCTTAAGAGTGGGTGGTATATGAAAAAGGTTACTTTAATCTGTTTGGCTTTTATCTTTTTTGTGCTTTTTCTGGGAACGTGGATGCTTTCTGCTTCCCCCCGCCATGCGAACCTGATAAACATAGACGGCCCCATAGGTCCCATCACCGCCCGGATTATCGAGAAAGCTATCGATACCTCTGTGGAGGATAGTGCCGAGGTTTTGATTATCGAACTGAACACCCCGGGAGGCTTAGACGAGTCCATGCGCATTATAACCAGAAAGATTTTGAACGCAAAGGTTCCGGTGATCGTCTACGTCTCGCCCAGCGGTTCCCGGGCAGCCTCTGCCGGTGTCTTTATCACCTTAAGTGCTCACATCGCTGCCATGACCCCGGGGACCAATATGGGTGCAGCCCATCCGGTTGCCATCGGGGGACAGATGGATTCCACCATGGCAGAGAAAGTGGTTAATGACGCTGCCGCCTACATAAAAAGCATCGCCACCAAGAGAGGGAAAAACGAAGAGTGGGCTGAGGAGTCGGTGCGGAAAAGCGTATCCATCACCGAGAACGAGGCTCTCAAACTGAACGTCATCGATCTGGTGGTCAGTGACGTCCGGACGCTTCTGGACTCCTGCGATGGGCGAAAGGTCAGCTTACCCTCGGGCGAGAAGGTGCTCGACACCAAGGAAATCGAGGTGAGTAGAGCGGAGATAAGCGTGCGAGATAGAATTTTGCAGGTGATCACCAATCCCACCATCGCTTATATCCTTCTCACCCTGGGAATATGGGGGCTATTCTTTGAGCTTTCAACCCCGGGGGCTATCTTTCCCGGAATCGTGGGGGGGATATGTCTGATCTTGGCCTTCTTTGCCCTGCAGAGCCTTCCCATCAATTACGCCGGCTTGCTGTTGATGATTCTGGCTTTGATCTTATTCATATTGGAGGTAAAAATCGTGAGTCATGGTGCATTGGCTATTGGAGGAATTATATCTATGGTTCTGGGATCTTTGTTGCTGTTCGAATCTCCCCTTCCATATATGCGAGTATCCCTGGTGGTGATAATCACTATTGTTGCCGGCACCGCCCTATTCTTCTTAGTTGCGATAGGACTGGCACTCAGAGCCCGAAGACGGAAAGTCACCACCGGAGGTAGGGGACTGGTGGGTGAGATTGGAGTGGCGCGAAGTGCTTTGAAGCCGGAAGGAGACGTGTTCATCCACGGAGAAATCTGGAAGGCGGAAGCGGACCAGCCCATAAAGAAGGGGGAAAAGGTAGTAGTTACGGCAGTGGAGCATCTAACCCTGAAAGTTACCAAATACAAAAAAGGTTAACAGAAAACAGATAGCTATTAACTGTCTTCTGTGAACAAATTGAAAGGAGGTTGTTATGGCTGGAGCAGGTCTTCTAACCATCATAATCATCGGACTATTTATCCTGGCCAATGCCATCCGGATATTAAGAGAGTATGAGAGAGGCGTGATATTCAGATTGGGAAGATTGATCGGCGCCAAAGGTCCGGGTCTGATTCTTTTGATCCCCTTGATCGATCGACTGGTGCGGGTGAGCCTTCGGGTCGTCACCATGGACGTACCCGCCCAGGACGTCATCACCCGGGACAACGTCTCAGTTAAGGTGAATGCGGTGATCTACTTCCGGGTGATGGACGCCAACAAAGCCATCGTGGCAGTGGAAGATTTTCTATATGCCACCTCCATGATCTCCCAGACCACTCTCAGGAGCGTTTTGGGACAGGTGGAGTTGGACGATCTTTTGACCAATCGGGAAAAGATCAACCAGCAACTTCAGCATATCATCGACGATCAGACCGAACCCTGGGGGATCAAGGTGTCGGTGGTGGAGGTCAAAAACGTGGATCTGCCGGAGAATATGCAAAGAGCCA
>CAYOSZ010000410.1:0-2701 GCA_964406715.1 uncultured Ignavibacteria bacterium
CCTTTGGGTAAGCACCTGATCCCCCTGGGTGATATCTCGGAGAAAGATGCTCTGGACGTTTTCCAAAGACAGGTCGAGTCTTTGCTTGAAGGTGGGGTGGATCTCTTCATATTGGAAACTTTTTCTGATCTTCTGGAAATAAAACAGGCGGTCCGGGCCATAAGGAAAGTCTGCCAGCTTCCCGTAATAGCCTCCATGACCTTTGACGAAGATGGCAAGACCTTCATGGGATTTTCACCTGAAGAGGTGGCAGCAGAATTGAACCGGATGGAGGTGGAGATTGTCGGGGCAAACTGCAGTGTGGGTCCCCAGAAGATGCTGGAGGTGCTTCGGCGTCTGCGCAAAGTTACCAACAAGATGATTTCGGTTCAGCCCAATGCGGGACTTCCTCGATACGTGGACGGAAGATTCATCTATCTTTCCTCACCGGAGTATTTCGTCAAGTACGCCGGAGAATATGTGAAAAACGAGGCCAGCATCATCGGGGGTTGCTGTGGGACGACTCCGGAATACATCAGTGCTCTATCAGCCATGCTAAAAAACGCTAACTCCGGAACGGCAACGGAGAAAAATAGCTATGTCACGGTCGAGGAGAGAGCAGAAGAAATAGAACCGTCCAAAGGGGAAGAAGGACAACCTTCGGAGTTTGCCAAAAAGCTGGGTAAGAAATTTTTAGTTTCGGTGGAAGTGGATCCGCCCAAAGGAACCAATCCGGAAAAGATACTTAAAAACCTGGAAAAACTGAAACAGGTGGGTGTAGATGCGATAAACATTGCCGACAGCCCCATGGCCAGGGTAAGAATGAGCTGCATATCTTTGGCTTATTTGATAATACGAAGGCTGGGGATGGAGACCGTCCTGCACTTCACCTGCAGGGACAGGAATTTGATGGGGCTGCAGTCCGACTTGCTGGGAGTGCATGCTCTGGGAATTCACAACATTTTGGCCGTAACCGGTGATCCCCCCGTTCTGGGCGACTATCCCCAGGCAACCGCCGTGTATGATGTGGACTCCATAGGTTTGGTTAGGATAATAAGCAAATTGAACCAGGGGACAGACTGGGCGGGCAATTCCATCGGCTCTCCCACCTCCTTCTGCGTGGGGGTGGCGGTGAATCCCAATGCGGACGATCTGGAAAGGGAGATAGACAGGTTCGAAAGGAAAGTGGAGGCGGGGGCTAATTTTGCTTTCACTCAACCACTTTATGATCTGAAAATCCTGAAACGATTCCTTGAGAAGACCCCCCGGGTGAGAATTCCCCTATGTCTGGGTGTGCTTCCTTTGAGAAGCTACAAGCATGCCGAATTCATGCATTATGAGGTGCCGGGGATCATCGTCCCGGACAAAATAAGAGAAAGAATGAAGGAGGCAAAGGATAAAAGCGCCCAGGTGGGGATTGAGGTGGCCAGGGAGATATTGGAGCAGGCAAAGGAGATGGTGGATGGAATTTACCTGATGCCGTCCTTCGGCAGATTTGAGATGGTCTCAGAGGTGCTGGAGGGATTCGTCTCCAGAGCAACTATGATTTCCGGTACGTAATGATTGGCTGAAGCTAAATATTCTAACTGTTATTGGAATCCTCCGGTTCCAGTCTCCTGACATTACATATCACTAATTCATAATCCGTTTAATGGATTCGCTTCGCTCACTACAAGTCCGCTGACCATTACCACTCTCTCCCTCCCTTTCTCCCAGGGTATGAACCGCATATTATCTTCCAAGGGGAGAGGGGACATCCGTTTAATCCGTTGACTTGATTATACAGACCTGAAGGTCTCCGCTACACTTCTACTAATGAGAATAAGTTAATCTTCAGCTACTCCTTCGGCTGCGGTTTCGTCTATTCCGTTCTTATTGTTATGAAGATAACCAGCGAACGGATATTCAATCGCTGGCACTATACACAGAGAGAGAATGTGATTGAGGCAGGGGTGTTGAGCCCCTGCCTCAATCAAGATTGGCTTGGCGTATTCTTATGAAGCGCTACAGGCAGAAATTGAGGGTAAAGCCGCTATAAATGAAATATTGGTCAAGGGAGAGTTTTATCTTAAATCCCTCCTGGCTCGATTCGGTGGAAGTGAAGAGGAGCCTGAGTCCCACCTCTCCGCCGATTCCGAAGCTCTCGCTGAAGGAGTACTCCGAGCCGAACCCGGCTACGATTCCGAATGGGCTTAACAGTTCAGATATTCGGTCCTCCACTTCTCCTCCCTCTATGTCCAAGCCCTCTATGCCTAAATCCTCAAGGTCCAATTGCAGGTCACCCAAGTCCGCGCTGCCGAATGATTTAACCACTTCTCCCAAAAGATAAGGACTGACCGATCCTTTTGCTCTGGGTTTCAAGTATAACTTTAGTCCGGCATGCGGCATCAAATAGCTGAAGGACATCTCATATTTTGAACTGTACTGCCCGGCAGTCCCCTCCAGGGTAAGCCCCAGTCGTCCATAATCGAGTCCCCCCACTAAAATCAAATTCTGACTGAGATTCGCTCCGAAGTAACTTCCCATCGACTGATCTAGCGGAATGAAGCTGTTATGAAATGTCAATGCCTTAACTCCGAAGTTGATCCTGGCTTCGGAATCCACGTTTGCAGCAAAGAATAATAAAGTTCCGATGACGATGCCTAAAAATATCTTCCTCATTTTGTTCCTCCCAGTTAGAAGATTGGCAGACTAAAGTTAAATAACAAAACAAAAACTCTCT
>CAYOSZ010000411.1:0-2697 GCA_964406715.1 uncultured Ignavibacteria bacterium
TCTGCCATCTAAATAAGAAAAGTCCCATCCCTCAAAGGACGCTTCCAGGGCTTCTCTTATCAAGTGCTCAAATGTCGCATCTTTCGTCATATGTATCCCACCTATCAGTCAGCGTCTCTCCTTAACGGGTGGCTCGGTTCACCCGCCTCTGGCTGGCCTGTTTGTCGGGCCGGGTCTATCCTAGGAAACACGTCGCTGCGAATAGTAGCGCAAGGTCTTAATCTACTACTTGAGCAGAGTCACCTTCTGTGTTTCGGAATAATTCTCAAAAGAGAGTCGAACAAGATAGGTTCCGCTCGCCACCTTGTCGGCCGTCCATTGAATATGGTGCTCTCCCGCAGTCAGAGGGCCATCAACCAGAGCTGCCACCTCTTGCCCAAGCACATTATACACTTTCAGCTTAGCAACTCCCGCTTTTGGCAAACTGAAACGGATGGTGGTGATCACATTAAAAGGATTTGGATATGCCGGATGCAATGCGAATGACGCAATCAGACCACCTGCTACTTCTTCTTCAACACCTGAGGGATACTCGGTGATATGTGTGCTATATACGCCATTGCCGTGGGTTCCCACGACGACGAAACCATCTGATTGGCGCACATCTATCATATCAATAACCACGTTCCCGATGGTGGAAGCCCCCTGCTGGTACCACACGGTATTCATTCCGTCCAGGTTAGTCGTGGAAAACAGTCCCACGCTGGTAGCTGCAAAATAGATTGGTTTGTCCTCAACATACAGAATCGAAACCCAGCGCACGGAAGGACCAGAACCGCTGCCGTCAGGGTATTCCTCCAGATTGCCGGCCACCGGCGTCCAACTGGTTCCCCCATCTTCGGATGCATACATGCTGATCACACCATAACCGGGAAACGCAACTATCACTTTGTCTATATCTTCAGGATCGACTGCAATACAGTGTATGTATGGACAATATGGGTAATACGGGAAGTTAACACCTGTAATCTCAACTGGCACGGGCTGTCCCTGGTGCGGATTGTCCATTTTGAACATATTACCGTATATCGAGGCGTAATACAATCTTCTGGGCTCTGCCGGGGACATGCCTAATGCGGAGATGTAGTAGTCTTTCACGCTGTCCAGCTGAGTCCAATTAACGTCCGTCGGCACCCCTGGGACTATCTCCGGTATTTCGGTCAGATCGGAATTCCGCCACATAAGAGTTCGCCATGGCAGATACATCATCTTGGTATCATGAGGATCGAGGATGAACGGGGGAAGCCACAGGCTGCCACCTGCTGTGTCGCTCATCGTAACTTCCGTAAAGTGATGTTCTTCACCCACATACCAATGTCGCCATATATGAAACGTCGCCGCCTGACTGGTATAGTAGTAATCTCCACCGTCGCTGATCGCCGAGAAACCACCATCTGTTGCCCCTTTCCATATCGACGTCCAGGGAACCAGAGGATCAGACGACGTGGTGAAAAGCCAAGAGTTGTCTTGCGTCCCACCCAGGATGGTTTCGCTGCCTGGTGTTCCATGATCCAGGGCAATGGCATAAAATTGCGTGGTCACATAACCATTGTTCAACGATTCCCAATCGATCTGAGTTCCATTGGGCGTGGTGTCGACCTCTGCCACATTGTCGTAGGTTTTGAACAATCCGCCGTCGTTTCCCACGATCATGACACTGGGGTCTGATGGGTAGAAGGCAATAGAATGCTGGTCCACATGAAAATCATCATAGGCGCCAATCACCTCCCAGGATTGTCCCCCATCGGTGCTCCGATAAAGCCCAACGGTTCCGAGAAACAATGTGTTCTCGTCGTCAGGCTTCACATAGAGGATAAGCATGTTCCCGCTATAAGTGATCATCTCCCCTCCGTACGGCAGATTTACCGAAAGATCTGTCCAGCCGACTCCCACCTCATATTTCCTTAACTGCTGTTTCAGGTATGAGACTTCAACAAGGAAATAGATGACGTTCTCATCGGAAGGCGTAACAGCGATGACAATTCGCGCGGTCGTGTCCGGCCAATCTACAGGAGAAATATTGTCCCAACTCACTCCGTCAGAAGACTTATAAATACCATTAGCCGATCCCTTTCCTCCGATCGCAGCATAACATGTATCCAGACTGGTGAGAGCTATGTCCGTATTTGGGTAATCTTCTCCAAAATCCAGAACGTGTTGCCAAAAGTCCCCTCCGTCAGTGCTCCTGAACAGCCCGGCGGACGTAGCGGCGTACACTCCATCTTCATCGAACGTTACGATCTTCCAGACGAAATCGAAAGAATCCGTCGTAGCAGGCGTTCCCGAGACCGTTGATGATAGGAGAGACCAGCTTGTGCCACCGTCAGTTGATTTAAATATGCCATCTCCTCTATAGGTTGCACCTGCTGACAAAGGGACGGATGCACTGCCGCCCCCCCATTCGCCCGTTCCATAATACCAGATATTCTCGTTGCCTGGATATCTGTTTTGCGCGATACATGACACGCTGTGGAGTTGATCCGAAGCCGTGGTTTTGCTCCAGGAGGCGCCGCCGTCAGTCGATTTCCACATACCGCTGGAAACACAACCGGCAAGAATGGTGTTCTCATTCGTTAAGTCCAGGGCCAGAGCTTTGGTACGCCCACCGATATTGCAGGGACCCCTGGCATCCCAATCTATGTCCGCAGTGACTTGTCGCCCACTTGTCCTGCTGGGAAGGTTCTTGACGAATGCCAA
>CAYOSZ010000412.1:0-2696 GCA_964406715.1 uncultured Ignavibacteria bacterium
CTCACCCTTTGTTATGTCCACTTTTATTCTTCCTTTTGACGCCACCACTCATGAGTCTTATGATTCTTACATTATAATTTCTATGACATCACCGGCTACTTACACCATCAGAAGACTGCCCACCGGGTCATATAAACTGAGAACCTGGAACTATAGGGGCTACATCGACGTGTATTACGACAACAAATCGAACTGGACAAGTGCAGATCCGATTTCGGTGACGGAGGGAAGCACCACCTCCGGCAAGAATTTCACCTTGAGTTTAGGAGGGAGCATCGAGGGAACCGTATCCAGCTCCACCAAAGGGCCGATAGAGGACGTGCAACTTATAGCTTTCTACGTTCCGGAAAAGTTCGAATGGTTCAACTATGGAGTAACCGACGAAAATGGAGATTATTCCATCATGGGGCTTCGCAGCGGAGACTGGAAGGTCTTCTGTGGTGGGGACACCCTCTATGCTTACGAGTGGTATGATAACAAAAGCAACTGGAATACCGCCGACAACATAGCGGTAACCGCCCCCGCTACGGTTTCAGGGAAAGACTTCTCCCTGCCGGTTGGTGGCTCGATCAGCGGGTTAGTATACGATGAGGGATCATCTCCGCTTTCCGGCTGTAACGTTGCGGCATATGAAACCTCGTTTGTCTGGGGAGGGCTTGCGGTAAAAGAAGATGAGTCCTCTGCTGACGGGAGTTACAGAATCTCCGGTCTGCGTACCGGCAGCTACTGGGTTGAAGCCTCCACCGAGTGCGACGAACAATGGTGGGACCACGCATCATCCATATTGGAGGCGGATTTAGTGAATGTAACCATGCCCGGCAACACTCCTGGCATCAACTTCAACGTCCCTTCGGCAGTCGAGGATGAAGGCGAAGAGACCGTAATCAGACCAAAAGACTTCAACCTTAAGCAGAACTACCCTAACCCATTCAATCCGGAGACACAAATAGAATACACCCTTCAGAAAAAAGCCCAGGTGAATTTGGAGATTTATAATCTTCTGGGACAAAAGGTCACAACGTTGGTGAACGAAGATCAGTCGCCCGGATCTTACCGTATTCAATGGGATGGGAAAAATGAACAGGGCAAAATCATTGCCAGTGGAATATACTTCTATAGATTAGAGGTGAATGGAGCTTCCCAGATCAAAAGGATGGTTTTGTTGAAATAACCAAGGAGTGTGGAGGCGAGGTTTCCACTTTGCCCCACCTATGGTGGGCGTACTCCTTATTGGGGCAGGTGTTCAACCCCTGCCCCAACAAACAAAATCACTCCAAGTGTTCGGTTTAATCCAATGCACAAAGAGTAAGGATAGAGCACACTTCCTGCTACTCTTCGTCTTCCTTTGAAGGTAGAACAAACTTGCCTCTTAATCAAACGGTATTTAATAAGATTCTGTGGGTTCCATTTAACATCAAAGGCGTTAGCTTATGTATTTTAAAAGAATCTTCGCAATGTTTGATAAGGCAATCTTCCTGAAAGTGAGACCGATACAAGCGGCCCTGGTTATTGCAGTTATATTCCTATTATCTAACTGTGAATCGCGCGTTTCTAAATCCAATCATTTGTATTTAGATGAAAGCCTCACTAATTTAACCCAGAAGAATCAAGAAAGAATCTTACAGATCCAGTTGGACGATCCTTTTCACTTTAGCTTTGCTTTGATCAGCGATAGTCATACCGACTACTCAAATCTTACGGACATCACCAACCACATTAACCAGGACTCCACACTGGCATTTCTGATTCATGTTGGTGACTTCACCAATTTAGGCTGGGTAACCGAATATGTATCCACCCACAACATACTCTCCCGCTTGAACATTCCCTACTTGACCGTTATTGGCAATCACGATGAATTGGGTGATGGAAAGCTTATTTACTCAAAGATGTTTGGTAGTTTCAATTATTCCTTTGTATTCCACGATTATAAATTCGTTTTTCTAAAAGCCAATTCATTGGCTAATTTGGGAACGCCTCCTGATCTGGATTGGCTGGAACACGTGCTGACTGGAAGTGATCTATATAATCTTGTCTTCGTGATTGCTCATCAACCTCCCTTTGATCCCTCCTGGAGTGATTCAGTCGAAAATCGTTACCATAAGTTGATCCAGGAAAACAAAGTGGATCTATCTATACACGGACATACGCATGATTTCTGGTATGGAGAAAAATACAATGATGGGGTGAAATATTTGGTCGTGGGAGCTACCAGTGATAGAAGTTACTGCACGGTTACCATAGATAGCACGGTATTCGAAATCCACAAGGTTGATATAGATGAATAGAGTTGCCAGAGAATGACGTAAACGTATCTATGCGGATTCATTGAAAAGCATCTTTTGACACTTTAATAGAAAAGATTCGCGGAGGGACCATCCTAACCTGAACAAGGTTCGTCCTGAACTCACAACGGAGTAATTGTTCTCGATATGATGTCGAAAGGAACACATTCCGAAGTACATCCTACACATTACTGCTAAAACAGATCTCGCTCTGCAGGAAGAGATTTCCTCTTTACTAAAACGCGAGAGTTTTTCAGAAGATCCTTCAGGCAGTAGCTGAGAGAGCTTAAAAAAGAAAACCTCACCCATTTTTTTCTTGACAAATGGATTAAGTGTAGTTATAAAATCATAAATATTTTGCCCTCTAACCTTTTTGCATAGAGGAGGTGAGGTAAAAAGAGAGAGTTTTTG
>CAYOSZ010000413.1:0-2687 GCA_964406715.1 uncultured Ignavibacteria bacterium
CTCCTTTGGGGGTAGCCAGGCGATCCATCCACACCAAGGTAAGATAGAGCATCAACATCATCAACAGCATGGACAGACCGTACACCTCGGTTTCCACAGCATTGGACCAGAAGGTCATGGAAAACGCCACAAACAAACTTCCCGCTATTCCGCCAACATAGCGTCCCAGCCTTAACCACAGGCTTTTGTTCTCCTTGTCCCATCTGCCGGCAAGTTTTACGATCACCAGATAAGTCATCCATACGGCAAAAGCGGAGGTTAAAGCCGAGAACAGGTTAATCCGGGCGGCAATCTGGTCGAAGAGCGGAATCAGCGAAAATACCCGTCCCAGGACAATGAAAAGCGGGCTTCCGGGAGGATGGGGAATGCCCAGAATGTATGAGCAGGCGATGAACTCCCCACAGTCCCAGAAGGAAGCCGTGGGTGCCATGGTTTTAAGGTAAATTCCGAAACTTATCAGGAAAACAAAAATGGAAATGAAGATCGACGTGCCATCCTGTTTTTCGTACCACCGGTGAAAGCTTTCTGCCAATTTCCTCCTCCTGAGTTTTCATTCACCATACAATGCATACCCGACAGATAGCATAATATAGACGGATTTCTCCCGTTGTCAATTCAAAAACCCGTTATCTGGTTGCAGAATAAAAAGGTCTCGCCAAGCACTTCTTTCGTAGGCAAGTTAGCTCAATTTAGAACTATGGGAAATATAGTCGATTCGAAGCCTTCCGCTTATCCTTCAGTTAAAATTATTAAGGTATCCCTCGAATCATCCGAAAAAGAAGGAAGGGATAAGAAAATTCAATCTAAAAGGAGGGCTTATGTTGATGTGGTGTTCGGTGCTGCTGTTTTTGGGAATCGCCGCCTTTCTGGACTCCATCTTCACCTTCGGTGATATATTCAGGAGGATCAATTCCGTCCTGTTTATGCTGGTCTCACTGGGGCTTCTGGTCAGAACCAGCACCAAAATCCGACTGGCGCAGAGAGAGTCATACCAGAAGAAGATTCAGGAGTTGGAAAACCGGATCGCCGATTTGACCAAAAAGGAGAAGGTGAAGGTTACAGCTTAAGGATTATTCTTTAAAGGATTTAAAAACTCTCCTTTTATTGAAAATTATGACCACCCTTCGGGTCAGCCTGAGGAGGGAGGGGATTGGTCTGCCTGCAGTTCCCTGAGTTTGTCCCTGGTTTCGTCCACGTAAACCGAGCGATCGTACTCCTTCAAAAGCTTCTGATAAGCCTCGATGGCTCTTGCTTTATCCTTCAAATCGTAATTGTAAACGTCCCCGATCAACTTTTGCGCCTGAGCACAGAATTGGCTTTCCGGATAATCCTTGAGCAGCTCCTCGAAAGCCCTCAGGGATTCGGAGTACTTCTTCCCCCCCCTGTAGATCTTTCCCTTCTCCAGTTGAGCCAGGTCGGAGAGCTTTTCGGTTTTTGCCGAGATTATGTTATCCAGCTTCGAAATGGCGGAATCATCCTTCCCCTGAATGTTTTCTAAAATGGCCCGGGCGAACAAGGAGAGCATGGGTCGGTCCAGCTCCTGGTTTTCGCCGATCACGATTATTCTCTCCAGGCTGTTGTTCACGTAGAATCCCCTGGGGAATTCACCTACCAGCTTCCGATAACCTTCCAGCGCATCCTCGAACTTTCCCTGAAAGAAATCGATCTCGGTCAACTTGTATCTTATCTCCTCCCGCCTTGGCTCCGCCCTTGGATCTTTCAAAGCCTGCTCTAACAGGGTGCGGGTACTGTCCAGCTCACCCTTTGCCATCATGCAGTCGCCCAATCCGATTAAGGCGGCGGCATAACGTTCCGAACCTTTGTAGTCTCGGACCACGTTTTGAAAACGAACGTATGCCTCATCCGGTTTTTTGAGCTCGAAAAGATCGATAGCCCCGATCTGAAAATGGCACAGCGCCACCTCCCGGTCGAAATCATCCTGATAATCGTCGATTATCTGTTGATACGTTTCGATGGCATCATCGAACCTGCCCAAACCCACATACTAGTATGCTATAAACAGCCTGGCGGTAACCTGCATCTCTTCTGACGGGTTCATGGACAGAAGATCCCGGCTCGACTGTATGGCTTGATCGAAAAAGCCCTGATTTAAGCACATCTGGATGTACACCGTGATAAATCTCCCCCCGGCTTTGAAAAGCTCATCCACCTTTTTGTAAGTCTCCAGCGCACCTTTTAAATCTTTCATGCGGAAAAGCAGATCCCCGTACAGCTTTTGAGAATACCGGTCCTTCGGATTGTTTCGAATCCTCTCACCTAACGCCAGCTCGATCTGATCCAAATGCTGGTCCGTTTGAATCAGCTGGTTGATTCGATCCTCCACCAGGTCGAATTTGGAGGAATCCTCACCCATGTACAGAAAATACTCATCTATTGCCTGCTTGTAGTCGAACAGCCCTTCGTATAGATTGGCAAGATCGAAGCAGAAAAGTGAGGGCTCCCCCAGCCTCATCCGGGCAGATTTGTACGTGTCCATGGCTTCCGCCCTCAGATTGTTTCTCAGATACACGGAAGCCACCTCCCTGTAACCCTGCTTGGGATCAGAGGCAAGCTCGATAGCTTTATTGAAGTTTAACCTGGCTTCTTCCACTCTCTGGGTCTGCAGGCACACGTTTCCCAACTGGGTATAAAGAATCCACCTGTCGGGCTTTTGGGCCAACTCGCTT
>CAYOSZ010000414.1:0-2683 GCA_964406715.1 uncultured Ignavibacteria bacterium
AATATCTTCTTGAATAAATTGATCTCGTCGAGCCCCAGCTTGACGTTTCTTCTTTCCATCACCGTCCGGGCGGTTCCGATTGCCTTTTCCAGCTGATATACTTGGTGTATTTCTCTACTACCCCAAAAGAAAGCCGGAACGTTCCTTTGGTCGATCATCCCCCCGCCAAACAAATTTGAGGCAAACCCGACGGATAATCCGGTGTTGAGCAGCGTTCCGATTCCCGTCTTTGCGTGATCGCCGATGAAAGCCCCCACCTTGATTAAACCCGAGTCGATCAGGGCGCCGTTAACCATAACCTTTATTGGGCTGTAGTTGTTCTTCAGATCGCTGTTAGTGGTCAGGGCACCTAAGTTGACCCACTCACCCACATAGGAATGCCCTAAAAATCCCTCGTGGTATTTGTTGGAATATCCCAGGAATATGGATTCCTCCACCTCCCCGCCGATTTTGCAGAGCGGTCCGATGCTGGTCCCGCCCTCTATTTTACCGCCCACCAGGACGCAATCGTCTCCGATATAGCATGGTCCCGTCACCCTGGTATGAGGCTGGATGGTTACCCGATCTCCGATGAATATCGAACCCTCTCGAGCGTCCAAGACCACCTGACCATCTATCCGTGAGTCCTTTCCGATGAAGACTTTTTCCAAGTTGTAGATCAGAGCTTCGTCATCCACCTGGTTATGTTTGAACATATTTTTACAATCCAAGCCCGGCTTGATTCGCCCGAAATCAGCCTCAATCTCCGATCCGTTTTGCGAGATCAGATCCCATAGATAATCAACCAACTTGATTTCCAATTTCTGGAAGTCAATCGTGGATTTCATCGACTTGATGTGACTTTTAACATACAGGGACCGAAATGATTCTCTGTGGTTTTTAAAATCCTCTCCCCTGCCGGTCCAACCAAGCAAATCCTCCCCCCGGAAGAATAATTTCTCCTGATCACTGAAGTTCATCTTCTCGGAAAATTGCGGAGTAGGAAGAATTCTACCATTGACCAACAGAACTTCGTCATTATCCCTCATGTCGAATTCATTGACCTTTTGTCCGGTTTTGCTGCCAAGCACATCCTTCAGGTAATCTCGACACAGAAGTATCACCTCAGCATCGGGGAAAAAGGAACTGATCTTGTCTTTTATTCTGGTCATTCCGAACAGAAGCTCATATACCGGACGATTATGGGTAAGCGGAAGGAACTGCCCAAACTTATCGTCTTCGAATATAAAAAGCTTCTTTGCCATCTTTCCTCCCAGTTGATCAAAGGCTACAAAAGATTTTGTCGGAACTAAATTACCAAATTCAAGCCCGGGTGGCTTAATTTATCAAGTTAATAAAATCACTCCATCCGTCTTTCCGGCTGTTTCCCTGTTGCAGCAACATCTCTCACCACTGTTTCAATCCTCGGTTTGTTATAACGGACGAATGAAACTTTCTTTTAAATCGTACCTCAACCTCCGAAAT
Organism: uncultured Ignavibacteria bacterium; assembly: GCA_964406715.1. GTDB lineage: Bacteria > Zixibacteria > MSB-5A5 > MSB-5A5 > SM1-73 > SM23-73-3. Next base: position 1,465 of record CAYOSZ010000414.1, read on the forward strand.
GATCGGTAAGCTGATCGAGGTCACATGGCTCTCAATCGTCTTATCCGCTCCTCCACCGGAGGGTGGGTGGAAAACAAACTGTTTAGTTTTCCTCTGTGTTCCAGAAGAGGATTAATTATATACAGATGAGCCGTGGCTTTGTTTGCTACCTCTAAAGGCTCGGTGTCCCTGGATATCTTCTCCAGAGCCGAAGCCAATCCTTCGGGATATCGGGTTAAGAGCGCTCCGCTTGCATCTGCCAGATATTCCCTCTGCCTGGACAGAGCCAATCGGATCAACTGGGCGATTATCGGAGCTAAGATTGCCAGAACTAAGGCGATCAACACAATTATTCCGCTGCCTGCCCCTCCTTTCTTTTTTCTACCTCTGTAGAAGAAACTCCTTCTCATCCAATCGGAGAGCAGCGCCACCGTCCCCACTAAAATAGCCACCAGCGTGGCATATCTTATGTCGAAATTCTTGATGTGCGACATCTCGTGCGCTATTACCCCCTCCAGCTCCAGACGATTCAGCTTATCCAGAAGTCCGGTGGTGACGGCAACGGATGAGCTCTCCGGGTTTCTTCCGGTGGCGAAGGCGTTGGGAGCGGAATCCTCGATGATATAAGCTTTAGGTGCCGGAATCCCGGCTGCGATGGCCAAACCCTCCACCACATTCGCCAGATAAGGATTCTGCTTTCTGTCCACCGGACGGGCATGGCTTATGCCCAAAACCATCCTGTCTCCGTAGAAAAAGGTGATAAGAGCAATGAATATGGCGATCAACAAAGCGATTCCGATTCCCGCTCCCCCCGCACCATATGCCTCCCCGAATATCCACCCCAGAAACAAAAGAAATATGACAAAGAAAATAATTAAGAAAAAGCTTCTCCGCCTGTTGGCGGCAATCTGATCATATATCATAAAATTAAGAAGACTTGTTTTCTTTTTTTTTCGGCCCTCCGGCAACGGACGTTCAACAAGAAATCGGCGGCTTCACCTCATGGCGAATGAACCTAATTTGACATGCTGCCGGCTATCCTTGATTGTCCCTTTACGCAATCAGCCTGGACCTAAGGCAAAAACCTGCCAAGCATCGATCCCTTTCCGTTGTGCCCCTTGTCTGCTTCTGGTTCGGATGAACCTGACTCAGAACTCCGGTAAGGGTAGCGACTCCCAGGGAAATTCTTTTCCCTTTAACCGGAAAAGACAAGAACAACCCGTTATTTGAAATCCACCCG
>CAYOSZ010000415.1:0-2679 GCA_964406715.1 uncultured Ignavibacteria bacterium
TCCGGAGAAAATCTATCCTTAGAAGTGATCGAGGGACCCGGAGATGATATCGATCTGGACTTAAAAAACAACGATATTCAACCAGGCAAAAGCATTCAGTTTTCCCTGAAGTTGAAAAAGGAAGCTCTTCCCGGAAACCTTCACACTTCCTTGACTCTGGAATTCGAGTGCTCCAAAATCGCCAGGGTCAGCATACCCATCCAGGCAGTGATAATCCAAAACTAAATCCCGCACAACGATGCGCACCCGGCTTAAGCTCACTCACGTTCTTCTCAAAACCCTGATCATAATTCTTATCGGTTCAGCCATAGGCTTAACCTATAACACTATCTCTCCGGGTGGAATCTCCCTGAAGGGGAACTGGAGTCCCAAAGTGACTTCGGACAGCCTGGAAGTTCCACAGGGCTATGAGGAAGATGTTGACCCACCCGCCATCCGTCTGGATTACGCTATGATGAAGTTTCAATCCAAAAACGTTATCTTCCTGGACGCCCGTTACCCCGAAGATTTCAAAGCGGGACATATCGAGGGAGCTATCAACTTCCCCTGGGAGGAATACGAAGAATATGCTCCACAAATCTTGCCAACGCTTCCCCAAGATGAGGAAATCATAGCCTATTGTGACGGAACTGAATGTGAAACCAGCCTGCTTTTGGCAAGGGAGTTGATGGAATTGGGATATACCAAGGTGAAAGTGTTTTTTGGCGGTTGGCAGGAGTGGCGGGATGCAGGATTGTCTGTGGAAACCGACGATTGAGAGAGAAGATGCTGAAAACTTTAGCCCGGATAATAACGGATAAAAGAGTTATTTTGATATTCAGACTGGTTTTGGGATTTACTCTCATCTATGCCAGCCTGGACAAGATCGCCAACCCGGATCAGTTTGCCAGGATAGTTTATAATTATCATATTCTTCCGGAGTTCTTGATAAACGTCTTTGCCATTACCCTGCCCTGGGTGGAACTGGTAACCGGCCTGTTCTTGATTCTTGGCATATTCACCGAAAGTGCTTCTTTTTTGGCATCTTTTCTTTTCGTGGTCTTTATCATTGCCATCTCCGTAAATCTTTTCAGAGGCATAGACTTAAATTGTGGTTGTTTCTCCACCGACCCTGCCGGCAAAAAGGAAGGGGCCAATCTGCTTATCAGGGATTTCTTATATCTCTTTCTGGGCATGATGATCTTTTTCTTCCACAATAACTTCGCCGCCCTCTCTTCGCTCTTCCAAAGGCGCACTACGACGGGTCGATAGAATCTCAATGGTCCATTCCCCCCACGACTCTTTGTAAAGATTAAGGTAGCGGAAACCTTCAGGTTTCCATGCTCATCTATGGAAGGCTGAAGCCTTCCGCTACATTCAGATTTCAGGTAGGTAGGGAGTTTAAATAGGGAAACCCGTGCATTTAAGGAAGTGTAACCTTATTCCTCATCAGGCTTTATTTCCACGATGGGCTGGGCAGCATCCACCAGATCACCGGCTTTAAAGTTCACCTTATCCACCGTTCCCTTGACCGGTGATTTGATCTCGTTCTCCATCTTCATGGCTTCCACGATCACCAGACCCTGACCCTTGTCCACCTCATCCCCTTTCTTCACCATTATCTTGACCACCTTTCCGGGCATGGGGGAAGCTGCAACCGGAGCCTCATCCACCACAGAGGAACCATGATCCGATGCCCTCATACCTTCTGATTCTGCCTCCTGGATGCAGAACTGTTCCCCACCGATGGAGACGTATCTTTTTCCATCCGCCTCGGCGAAATAGACGGTGATCGCTTTACCGTTTACCAAAAGAGATAGGCAGTTTTCCGAGATAAGAGAAGAATCCACTACGTACTCTTCATCACCCACATTGACTCGGTACCGTCCATCTTTGAATTCAAGGTGGAGTTTGTGGATTTTCTCCTCTATGTTAAATTCCAATTCCATAATAATCTCAACCTGGGCTTATCTCTGTTCTCCTCCTAAATCCCACTTACCAACGGTCATCCAGGGAGTGGGCATTTCTTCTTTGCCCTGCACCCTCTTCTTTGGGGAAGCTTTTACTTGCGAAGATATGGCTGCAGCTATTAAAGCTTCATTGACAAATCTTTTCTCTCTTTTCTTCACTATCCAGTCCGACATATTTTTATCAATGAAGTTCGTCTGGGTGTTACCGGCGATAAATTCGGGATGTGCCATAACCGACGCCAAGAACTCAATGCTGGTCTTAATTCCCAGAATGGTATAATCGGAGAGAGCAAGCATCATTCGTTCGCGGGCATCCTCTCTGGTCTCTCCCCAGGTGATCACCTTGGATAGAATCGGGTCGTAGTAAACGGAAACCTCGGATCCCGAATAAATGCCGCAGTCGTGCCTGATTCCCGGTCCTGTGGGTTCTTTCATGAAAAAGATTTTACCCGAGGAGGGAAAGAAATTATTTTCCGGGTCCTCTGCATAGATTCTGCACTCTATGGCATGACCTCTTTGCTTTATATCATCCTGGGTCAGCGAAAGCTTTTCTCCGGAGGCGATTCTGATCTGCTGCTTAACCAGATCCACTCCCGTCACCAGCTCGGTGATGGGATGCTCCACCTGCAGACGGGCGTTCACCTCCAGGAAGTAAAAGCTTTTATTTTTGTCCAACAGAAATTCAACCGTTCCGGCATTGTTATAGCCGGAGACCTTTATCACTTTCCTG
>CAYOSZ010000416.1:0-2674 GCA_964406715.1 uncultured Ignavibacteria bacterium
CAATGAACTCTGGATGATAAATCAGATTCAACGTTATAGAATCTCCAAAAGTAAATCTCCTATCTTCTGAAAACTTTCAGGACTACATTTGTCCGGCGTATCGGAGGTGGTATGCCAGAAAGGATAATCAAAGTCGATTAAATCTATCACCTGGATTCCCGCAACCAGCAAAGGGACGTGATCGTCGTAAACGAAATATTTTACCGAGTCCTTGAAGCAGAAAAGATCCAGGCTTTCTGCACGGGACCAGACAGAATCTAAGAACATTTTGGCGTACCTTGAGGAATAACCCTCCCGGTAGATGGTCAGATCCTTATCTCCTATCATGTCCAGAAGGATGCCGAACCGGGGTCGATAATCCCCCATGTTTTTTGCGAAATATTTTGATCCCAGGCAGAATCCATCCACATCACCTTCCGCTCCACCGTCTTCCCCATCGAAAAGTACGATGTCCACCCCCCAGAGGGTTTCCTTCTGGGAGATGACTCTGGCAACCTCCAGAAGAACCGCCACTCCGGAGGCACCATCGTTCGCTCCCAAAATGGGCTCCGCCTGCAGGGCCGTATCCGGATCTTTGTCCGCGAAGGGACGGGTATCCCAGTGGGCACACAGAAGCACCCTTTCGGTTTTATCCGGATAAAAGGAAGCTATTATGTTGGTCAACTTCAATTCGACCTTTTGCTTCTGGTTTGAGTGAACCAGGTCCTGGATTTTAACAAAATTAGTATGCTGGGAGAGTTTGTCAAGAAAATACTTTTTAGCTTTTTGGTGTCCCACGGAACCCGGATTACGGGGGCCGAATTGACACTGTTCCACAAGATAAGAAAATGCTCTTTGGCCGTCGAACCTGGGTATTGATGAGGAAACACAATCACAAAGAAACAGGGCAAAGAGAAACAGGCTTAAAAGTATGTTTTTCATTCAGTTCAAGTTCATTTGGCCGGAACCTTACCGGCACGGTTTCGGGTCGCTCCCCATAAACAAGGTAGGTCTAAATCGATGCGATTAACGGAAACCTGGCAGCATACCAGACCTGTGAGTTCTTGGGATGAGGTTGGTTTTACGTCTTCTCCCCAATGGGGGCGGGCATAGGTGTTTCTCATGTCGTTTTTCACAAGTCAGGCATTTGAGGAGCTAACCAATATGACCTGGACTTTCGAATGTCGCGAAAGATTCTTAGAAACGAATCTCAATCCAGATTCCCAATTCCCTGGTGTGAGTTTTCCTTCTGGTTTTCTTGTCATTGCTATCGATCCACCCGGCTTTAAGTCCTCCGCTGACCTGGGAGGAAAAACGATAGCTGACGTTGGAGCTGATGGAGAGACGATTGTTATTCCCGGTAACGTTGAACGGCTGCCCGCCCACCGAGCTTTTGGTCTTTTGCGAGGTACGGGTAACGTTCACGGACAGGCTGAGGGAGCTTTTGAACTTAATCTTTTTCAGAAAAGGAAGTTTGATGCCGTGGGGGGCGCTGAACGAATATTTACCGGTTACGTTTATGGAATTGTTGTAGGATTTGGTAACTGATTGGTTACCTCCCTGTTTCTTTAGGTTTTTATCCGTGGATATCTTTTTGGTAATCTTCATGGTAGTTTGAATGCCATTCTTCCAGGTCATGGAAATGGAGGCTAAAGGAGAAAAACTCTCAGAGATCTTCTGGCTGAAGGTTTCACCGGTTCTTTCGCTTCCCCTTTCATCCGTGAGTTTGAAATAACCAAAATCATATGTAAGGGAGGTGAAGAATCTCTTGAGAAGCCCAATGTTTCCCAGTTTGTTAAAGTTGAAGCCGAAATCCGGAAAACGGGTACTGGTAGTTTTAGTGGCCTCGGTGGCGGTTATGGTTCGGCTCACGTTTCTGGAGTAGCTTAAGTCAACGTGCGTGGTAAGGAGATTAAGCCCGCTTCTGGCGGAGTAATCTTCTCTTTCAGTTACCCGGTCCGTCGATTGAGCCTGACCTTTTCTCCCCACCTGGGGATCTTCCGTAAAGCCAAGCCGGTAAGCAAAGCCGGGACGATCCAGAAGGCCGCTTTTATTGAAGGTTTGATTCTTGCTGTAAGAGAAACCGATGGGATCGATTCTCCGAGTGAGCTTTCTAAGCAAATTAAGGGGGTTCAAAAGAGAAGATTTCTTCTCCTCCTTACCTTGGGCTTTCCCTCCCAATATCTTTTGCCAGTCGATGGTGAACTTGGCGGATCTGGTGTTGCTGTTGCTGATGGTTCTGGTCCCTCCGAAGTTGTAAGAATCCAGCTTGTCCGCGTTCTCGTTGTATTTGGAGTCAAAGGTGAAACTGGCTTTCAAAAAATCCAGCCAACCGGGGGTGTATTTGGTTGAAAAACTCTCCGTGTATCCGGTTTCTATGCCCAGCTTGGCGCTTTTAGGATTGAGGGACCATTTTATGTTCTTTGAATCTTGTATGTCTCTGGAGGTGGTCATGTTGTAGCTGATAGGGATACTTCGTATGGGGCTGGCCTGAACGTTTAAATTTCCGCCGAAGGTTTTGCTGATGGTATTATAGGTCTCTCCCAGGCTGTTCTCCGTGTGGGTTCGTCGCTCATTCTTGCTCCCGCCTACCGAAACGCTAGTGGGCAGAAGGGATAAGCTCATCTGGGTGAGACTCCCGGGAAACAAGGAGCTCTTAAACCAGCCAAAAGGTTTTAATGACAAACCCCGTCCC
>CAYOSZ010000417.1:0-2672 GCA_964406715.1 uncultured Ignavibacteria bacterium
CGGCCATGGTGGGATTGATGAAGACCAACGACCAGATAGGCAATTTCTCGGAGATCATGGATTCAACCATTTTCTGAAGTCCGAAAACATCAGCACATCCCACCGAGATAACCTCCAACTCCTCCAGGGGCTGAACCTTTATGGTAACCTGAGTGATGAGTCCGGTGATGCCCTCGGCATCGGCGATCAGATCAAGCTCATCCCCAGCGAACTCCCGCACATCGCCGTTGGGCAGAACGACTCGCGCACTAAGCACATTATTTCGATACCACCCGGATTCGTATGAGCCAAATCCCGTGCCGCCCTGAGCCAGCCATCCGCCGGCAGTGGATGCCGGGTAGCTGCTGGGATAGAGCCGCAGGGTCAATCCTTGCTTGGCCAGTTCCCGGTCCAACGCCTCCCACACCATCCCCGCCTCGACAGTGGCAGTCTGTGCCGCCGGATCGATATTTACGACTCTTTTGAGACGATAGAAATCGACAACTATACCCTGCTTGGTGGGAACCACACCGCCATAGCCGGATGAGGCTTTACCTCGAGGCGTCAAAGGGATTTTATTGGCAGAAGCCCAGCGAACCAGATCCACAACCCCCCCTTCGGTCTCCGGTTGAACCACCGCTTCAGGTGTGGTATCGCCCACTAAGGGTTTGAATAAACTTGGCATTGCAGCAATGTCGTGTCCATATAGTTTCCGCTCCTTCAGGCGAAATGTCACACGATTTCCGAATTTCTCTTCGAGCCACAATTTGCGTTTTGTATTAAGTGTTGCCACTATAACTTCTCCCGTTAAGGTTGAAAAGTGTTCATTCCCTTTTTATACACGACAATAAATATCTTCTATGTTTCCATTATATACGTAGATTTGTTTAGTTTAGTGAACGCTAAGCATTTTCGCATCGATATTCCTCTCTCATAGCACATCGATTTATCATGAATTTTAAGTCTCCTCCAGGAAAGGTTCCCCTTTACAGTATCTCCAGTTACATAGCTATATACTTGCATCAAGAGATGCAGAGAAAGACTACCCTGTTCCTTTAACATCCAAATCAACGGGTGTTATTATTTAATAACTAATATCACTTCAAAGATCAAGTCCTAAATACTAAATCTGAAAGCTTTTGTTCTGTGATTGACCGGGGGAAGAAAGAGAAGTTGATTTGACTTTAGATTTACTTTCTATATTCTGTTAAGTATTGTCCACCACTGGCAAGCCATGAGCAGGACCCGACATACCAGGGAAGAACCACCCAAACTGGAAATCCCCGCTTGACTCGTAGGTTGACTTGGCTATATTGTTGATGTTGATTTCGGGGTGTGAGGTTCGGCAATTTTCGGGGGCCGGCGACGGCCGCTGCCCATCCGGATAGCGCAAGCTTGCCGTCCTTTTTGGTATTCCCCGACGATGAGGCAATTGATAACTCTTGAGAGGAGCGAAACATGAGTGCCAAAACGAAGATAGGGATCATCATTTGCGACCGCTATCGCCGCTGTGCAGGTGGCAAGTGTCTTCGTGCGATGAGAAACAAGGAAGGTGCTTTCAGCATATACACCGACTCGGAAGCGGAGTTGGTTGGCTATACCACTTGCGATGGATGTCCCGGCGGCAACATCGAATATGCGGGTGAAGAGATGGTGAAGAATGGGGCACAGGTTATTCACCTGGCTACTGGTTTGGTCGTGGGCTATCCGCCCTGTCCCTACCTCCATACATTCAAAGTCTTTCTTGAAAAACGTTATGGCGTCAAGGTGGTGGTGGGCACGCACCCCATACCGAAAAAATATCTGGATATGCACACTCATCTTGGAACCTGGCAGGACCCTTCCTGGAAGCCACTTCTGGACCCAACCATGGCAGATGAAGCCACACGTGCGGACTATGACTAAGGCGGATAAGGGAAATTTCAAAAAGGAAAGAAAAGTGACTCAGACCACAGGCCGTCAAAAAATCGCCAGAGCTATAGAGATAACGATTCTGATAGCGCTGCCCATAGTGTGTCATTATCTGTTGCCCATAATGAGCATTATACCCAGGCCATACACTTATTTGGGGATAGCGCTGATGCTACTAGGCGTAACTCTATCCATGTGGGCCAGCAGCACGTTTCGGAGAGCGGGCGCAAGCTATCAACTGCGCGGAGAGTCGTCTGTTCTGGTTTCCTCCGGACCATTCCGGATCAGCCGCAATCCCATGTATCTGGCCATGCTGCTCTGGTTAATTGGACTGGCCATGTTACTGGGCTCCTTGACGCCATTCGTATTTCCCATTCTCCTTTTCCTGATAGCGAACTTTCTGGCGATACCGCTCGAAGAGAGACGTCTGCAGGATAGTATGGGGAAAGCGTATCTCGAGTACAGAACGCGTGTCAGGCGGTGGCTCTAATAATCATAAGCGGCGGACGGTCCTCTTAACCTCCGCACGCATGGATATAACCTACAATCTAAGCCATAAACCACTTTGCCGTTGTTTTTCCGGGGATATAAGAGAAAGGCTTATATTTGTATTTTGGAGAAAAGGTAACTACCTATGGCCAGAACTATCAAGGTGATGACGCTCAAAACCAAAAAGTCGGTCAACAATCCGAAATGAGCTCCATTCACCAGCGTGCCCCGCAGTCCGACAACACCGTACGAAAGAGGATCGACGGTCGCAACCAAAACCAGTGCTTTGGGCA
>CAYOSZ010000418.1:0-2668 GCA_964406715.1 uncultured Ignavibacteria bacterium
CTACCACCCCCTCCTCCTCCAGTTGATCTATCAGACGGGCCGCCCGTTGATAGCCGATGGCCAATCTCCGCTGCAAAAGCGACACCGAGCCCTGTTTGTGTCTGATCACCAGCTCCGCAGCCTTGCGCAAAAGGTCGTTGTCCCTTTCCGCATCCTGGTTTATGATCACCTCCTCAGGCTCGGTGGAGAGCATCTCGGTCGGCTCCACCGAATAATCCTGCCCCTTGATGAACTCTACGATGCGGGAGGTCTCCTCGCTGGATATGAAGGCGCCGTGAAGCCTTCTCGGTTCGGGGTGGCCGGTCTCGCTGAAAAGCATGTCTCCCGAGCCTAACAGCTTCTCCGCCCCATTGCAGTCTAAGATGGTGCGGGAATCGATCTTGGAGGCGACCTGGAAGGCGATGCGGGCGGAGAAGTTGGCCTTGATCAATCCGGTGATCACGTCCACCGACGGCCTCTGGGTGGCCAGAATCAGATGAATTCCCACCGCCCGGGCCATCTGCGCCAACCTGGTTATAAGAGCCTCCACCCGGTTGGACGAGGACATCATCAGATCCGCCAGCTCATCCACGATGATGACGATGTAGGGAAGGATTCCTTGCTTTCCCTGCTTTCGGTTGAAATCCTCGATGTTTCTCACCCCGCACTTTGCCAGTTTCTTGTACCTCTCCTCCATCTCTGTTACAATCTCAAAGAGCACATGTTCCGCCACCTTGGGATTGGTTATCACCGATCTCTCCAGATGAGGAATCCCCTCATAGACCGAAAGCTCCAGCATCTTGGGATCGATCATGACGAACCGGACTTCCTCCGGGGGAAGCCGGTAAAGCAGGCTGGTGGTTATGGCATTTATGCACACCGACTTGCCCGAGCCGGTGGCACCTGCTATCAAAAGATGAGGCATTTTTCCCAGATTGGTAACAAAAGGTTCACCGGAGGAATTCTTGCCCAAAGCAAAAGCCAGCTTGGCCTCAGCGTTTTGAAAGGCAGAGGAGGTGAGTATCTGTTTTAAGTAAACCTTTTGTGAAATCTTATTGGGAATCTCCACCCCGATGGCCGCCTTTCCGGGAACCGGTGCTTCGATCCTCACTTTCCGCGCTCTCATGGCTAAAGCCAGATCGTCGGCTAAATTCACCACTTGATTGACCTTAATCCCTGCGGCTGGTTTGAACTCGTATCGAGTAATGACCGGTCCGGGATAGATCTCGATCCTCTCACTTTCTATCTCCACGCCGAAGGTTGAGAGAGTTTCTTTTAGAATCCCTGCGGTCTCGCTCAATTCCTCCTCCGACAGGGAGGGCTTTAAGTCAGACGGATCATTCAGAAGATCAAGGGAGGGAAACCCGTATCCTCCCTCTTTGGTTCTTCTCTCCTCCCGTCGAACCAGTTTCAATGACGACTTGGATTTCTCCGATGTAACCGGGATAAAGGTATTTTCTTCGCCGGAGGAATTTGGGGCTATCTCCGCTAAAGGGGCGGTCTTTTTGGATTTCTCCTTCGCCTTCAACTCCTTTTCCCTTCTGAGCCTCTGCCGGTGAATTCTCCTTAACTCACGCCATTTGCGTCCTTTGGTCAGAAGCCTTTCTAAGTTGCGTTTGAGAAAAAATATTAAATCGCTGGGTTTAAACGGCGTGATCATGGCAGCCAGCATGATCAGAGAAGCGATCAACAAAATATAAGAGCCAGCAGTTCCCAAAACCTTCAGACAGATCTCTGCAAAGGCGGCTGAAGTCCATCCTCCCCAGGTTATTTCGGTAAAGTCTATCACCTCCTGGTTGCTTTTGGGAGGGAGACAAAAGAGAACCCCCAGGATAAACACGAAGATGAAAACAAAGAGAACCTTTTTAAAGATGCGGGCAGGTCTCGCCTTGGGAAAACAGCTTATTCCCAACAGGATGAAAAACAGGGGGATGAAGAAGCCGGAGTATCCCAGAGAATAAAGAACAACGTAAGAGACTGCAGCCCCAACCGGACCGCACTGGTTGTTGAATTCCCGGGAAAAGATTCCTGCCGCGCCCTTTAAGCTATCAAGATCTTTGATATTCTGGTTGTCACCAGCTTTATCATAGCTGAAAAGGGACAGCCACATAAAGAGGGCTAAGGCGATTAACAGAATTCCCAAAATCTCTTTTTTTCTGGTGTCCGATACGCCAACTGGGATTTTCATGATACCTCTATCTGGTCTGCCTACGGAAACAGTATCTGTCTCGAAGAGGTAATTTAAAACAGTAATTCATCATGTCAACAAAAATATAACCGGGCCGGTCGGTTTACCTTTTCCAATGGATCATCCCTATTCGAATTGCGATAGAATTGTCTTTTGCCTGAAAAAATAAAGGCAGGGTCACACTTAAATTCGGTGTGCCCTGCCTTCAAAAACGTGATGCTTGCAGCCAGGTTTTATTTCACTGCATCTTTCAGTTGTTTCCCTGCTTTGAACTTCGGCACTCTGGAGGCGGCAATCCGGATGGGTGCACCCGTCTGGGGATTTCTTCCCATTCTGGCTTTTCTCCTGGCTACGGAGAAGGTACCAAATCCAACGAAGCTAACCTTTTTCCCCTTCTTCAAAGAGTTGGTGACTCCGTTAAAGAAAGCACCAACAGCCTTGTTGGCCTGAACCTTGGTAACCTTCGCCTCTTTGGCGATCCTGTTAACCAGTTCCTCTTTG
>CAYOSZ010000419.1:0-2667 GCA_964406715.1 uncultured Ignavibacteria bacterium
GATGCATGCAGGTCGCCGGAAGCCTCACCGGCAATAATCAGGATTTTTTTTGATTTATGCATGGTCACTGCGAGATTATTTGTAAATCAATAGCACATAGTTTTTGTGCTTTGTTAATGTGGGAGTCGGAATTTTTCCCGTCAGAGGGTGGTTGGGAATTCTCCCCCCGAAGCGGGAAACTGAAGGCAATTCCCGAGCCAACTTAAGTTTTCGGATCGGGCTAAAGCCTGACACTCCATAGTTACGGTTAACGTGGATTGTCCCGCTTTTAGTGGGACCAAACGTCATCAAGTTAATGAGTTTTTGATACCAAACTTAACTTCTTTTAAGTTTTTTCACTCCGCCTTTTGTGCTCCCCGGCTTTCTCCTTGATCTTCAGTGCAACCTCCAGTGCCTTCTTGCCGTCTTCTCCGGTGACCTCAGGTGAGTTTCTGGTGCGAACTGCATCCACAAACGACTCCAGCTCCAGGGTGAGCATGTCCCGATCCGATATCTCCGGCCTTTCGTAGATTATAGTCTTGCCCAATTCATCCACCGGAATGTTTCCCACCACGGTCTTTTTCTCTTTTTCTTCTTTGGGAATTCTGTCAGCCTCCACCAGCCTGTAGATTTCTACCGACTTTTGCAAAAAGTCCAAGGAGACGTATGAGTCCTTTTGGAAAAGCCTCATCTTACGCAGGGACCGAGCAGAGATGCGGCTGGCAGTGACGTTGGCCACACATCCGTTTTCGAAAATCAGCCTGGCGTTGCATATGTCTTCGCTTCCGGCGATTACCGGCACACCCACGGCGTCGATTCCGTCTATTTTGCTCTTCACCAGACTCAGTATCAAGTCGATGTCATGGATCATCAAATCCAGAATCACCGCCACGTCGGTTCCCCGGGGATTGAACTGAGCCATGCGATGGGATTCGATGAATTTGGGTTGGATATTTTCCGTTGCTATAGCCCTGAAAGCCGGATTGAATCTCTCGATGTGCCCTACCTGGAGAATCAAATTTCTTTTCCGCGCCAGATCTATTAGTTCCTCAGCCTGCTCCACGGTCTCGGTTATGGGCTTCTCAATCAAGAGGTCTTTTTCTTGTTTTAATATCCTTTTCGCCAGAGTGAAATGAGCCGTGGTGGGAACCACCAGGCTTAAGGCATCCACCTCTTTTATCAGATGGTCGGCGTCTTCAAAGAACCTGGTGCCGTAGCTTTGTGCCGCACTTTGACCCTTTTTTAAATTGACGTCGTTTATCCCGATAAGCTCGGTCTGCGGAAGCTGAGATAAGATTCGGGTATGATGGTTGCCCAGATGACCAACCCCGATGACTCCGACTTTCAGCTTCTCCATTCTCCACCTTTTGCTATGAGATTCGAAAACCTGGCGATCTCTCTTATACTTAGATTCTCGATGTCGGCAATATTCGAACAAAACACAATTTTCGAAAATATAACTATCCCCAAAGATTAAGTCAATATGAGAAAAAATCTGATCAGCAGGAATAGAGATGTGACTAACAAAGGATACCAGAACCTAAATTAAGTTAGGTTCTGGTTTCCGTATTGGAATCTGTTTTAAAATTCTCCTGAAATCACCGGTACTCACCCCCTGGTTACAAAGAAAAAAAGTAACGAACAAAATCGCCCGTTACCTCAGATAAAATAATTTGGAATAATTCTTTATCCGCTTTATCTGTTGACTTATTTGATAATCCCCCTCTCGCTTTTGGCGATGAAGTCCAGAATAACCTTAACCTCGGGTATCTGCTCGATTTCGGTCTTAATTTTTTCGACGGCCTGGGAGGTATTCAGTTTCGATTTGAAAAGGATTCTGAATGTTCTTTCCAGAATCTGCATGGTTTTATCCGGGAAGCCTCTTCGCTTGAGACCGATCCGGTTCAGTCCGAGAATCCTTAAAGGATAACCTCCCACCAGAGAGTACGGACACACGTCCATTACCGCCCTGAAACCTCCACCAATGAAGGAGTGTGCTCCGATCTTTACGAACTGGTGCACCGGCACCACCCCGCCGATGGAGGCATATTCTCCGATCTCAACGTGTCCCGCTAAATTGACGGAATTGGCTAATATCACGTTATCGCCCAGAAGGCAATCGTGAGCCACATGTGCGTATGCCATGATGAAGCAATTCTTGCCCACCACCGTTTTTCCCCGGTAATCGGTGCCCCGGTTAAGGGTGACATATTCGCGGATTGTCGTGTTGTCCCCCACGGAAAGATAAGTTTTTTCCCCCCCGAATTTCAGATCCTGGGGCAGGGTCCCCAGTACCGCTCCGTGATGAATCCTGCATTTTTTGCCTATTATCGTGCCCGAATCTATGAGAACGTGTGAGGCTATCTGGGTGCCCGGGCCTATCTCTGCCCCTTCATTTATTATGCTGTAGGGACCGACGCACACGTCCTCTGCCAGCTTTGCGTCTTGGTGAACGATGGCGGTGGGGTGAATGTTCATGATCCGGATCTGAAGATAGCACCTTCTTAATTGGAATCTGGTTTACAAAAGGGATTATTTCTGCCGAGTTAAGCTGGCTTTGAGTATTTTCCGACTCCCCTGGAGCCTGTCACTCATGCTTTCTTCATCTGTCCACAATGGTTGCCATCAAAGTCGCCTCCGCGACCAGATCGCCCTCCACGTATGCCTTGCCCTCCATCTTGCAGGTCC
>CAYOSZ010000420.1:0-2647 GCA_964406715.1 uncultured Ignavibacteria bacterium
TTTTCAACAGAATATGCACGCGATCATTCCCGGAGATGTAGGCATCGAAGATACCTTCATACCCCTCGAAAACGCCTTCCTGAATAATCACTCGCTCCCCGGGCTCCAGGTCCGTATACGTCAGCCCGCCTGTATCCCAGATCTCGGCGATGCGCGTTTGTAGTGCATGCACGACCGCGTCGGGGACGACGGCAGGTTCGCCCCCAAGCCAAACCAGTCCCATTGAGAAAGGAAGATACTGAAAGGCGTTCTGCCCTTTATCCACAAGACAGGCATGCACGAACATATATCCCGGAAAATAGGATTTGATTTTCCGGGCACGTGGATTGACAGGATTGGCAGGAATTTGCGGATAGAAAACTCGATAGCCCTCCGAGGTAACGAATCGGTAGAGGCTATCTTCTTTATGGGGTTTGCTGCGAAGTACGTGCCACAGGGATGTAGCGGACACTTGGTTATCGATCATATGAAAGAATTTTGATAACTCCGTAATATAATCGTTCAATTCCGGTTAAATCACGGTCGGTTCTATTCCTATGTTAGCACTTTCCTCCCAGACCATATGCAGCAAGAGAAAGAAGCGGCTTCGGCGGCTCAAAGCCAGATTCTCTCGAGGTCCGGAACCGCGCTGCAAGCTGCTCCTGATATAATTTTTGGGCTATCTGCTGGAATCGGAGAGGGAGATCGCGCGCTCTCCTTCCCATAACCCAATTGCCCCCTCGTATTCGATTAAGGCCTTTTGCGATGTTACCATGGATCGAACCACGTGAGAGCTTATAAACTTCTCGTGATGGACTATAAATGTCACATACTTATGTCTTTCGGAGCAAGTGTAAGAGCAGGTATCGGGGTTTAGGTCTCAGGTTATAGCTCTTAGGTTTTAGTTTTTCCTGTCACCTGACACCTGTTTTTCCTGTCGCCTGAACCCAAACCCATCCGACCAACGGGATCACTCATCTGCGGCGCTATGCGCACCCAAGTACTAATTTACCAGTGTGGAAAGTACCAATTGGCCATTGGGAAAAGTGGGGGGGGGAGGCCATAGTGATAGGAAGTTGGAGTGCCGGCAGATTAGAAAAGAGATGATCAAGTCGCTGCCAGGCCGAGCACAAGAGGACTATCCGCATCTATCCTAAAGTACAGAAAAGGGGAGCTAACATGCACCATAAAATCATCCGTCATACGTTGTTACGCAGCTCACTTGTCAGTCTCCTGTTAATTGTGCTGGTCCTCACGACCTTCGGCGCTTCGGCATCCATCATCCCCCAAGTTGGCGAATCCATCTCGAGCCAACCTAAAAACCTTGGGCAGCCAGCACCATCCATTCCCACTGCGATCAGCGACCTCACCGTGGCAGACGTGCTCGGCGCGCAGTCCATCTCCCCATCGCACTTTATCTCGGGTGGTGCGACGGTTAAATCCGCCGGCGCGAACTTCGTGCATTTCGGTATTGAGTGGGACGACCTGGCACCAACGAACATCCAGCCGGCGGCTTACAATTGGACCGCTTACGACTCGCAGATGGATCTGGCGGCCAGCCTGGGTTATGAAGTGATGATCACAATGGGACAAAATCCACTCTGGGCGGCTTCCTTCCGCCGCGGCCCGGTCGATTGCGTGCCGCTCACCCGCTTTACCGATTATGTCAGCGCGGTCGTCACGCGCTACAGCGCCTCACCCTACAACGTCAAGTACTGGGCGTTGTATAACGAACCCGATGTCGTCGGGTTCACAAGGTCTGGATATACGGATTGCAGCGGCGACAGCTGGGCGTATGCATTCGGTGATGATAACGTGAAATACAACGGATTGAACGGACCTGAACATTACGCCGAACACCTGCAAGCCGCCTACACCACGATCAAAGCTATTGACGCCGATGCGGTGGTGATGAACGGTGGAGTCGCCTTTGACTTTTTTGACTCCGAGGGCGGCGTATTCAATGAGGACTTCCTGGATGAGATCTTCACCGCCGGCGCAGGGTCCTATATGGACGCCATAAATTTCCACTATTACCCGGAATACGACTGGCGCTGGGAAGGCATGACCGGGCTGCCCGGGATCATTGCGAAGACCCACGTAATCAGGGATCTCATGGCTACCCACGGTCTCAACAAACCCTTCGTTTGCTCCGAACTGGGTGATAGCAGCGGGTTTGGCGGTGCTGACACTCGCACACAAGACACACAGGCCATCGCAGTTGTGAAGCAGTTCGCGCGCGCCATCGCCGCCGGGAACAAGATCGGCATCTGGTACAACATGAGTGACTACAGCGGTGATCTAAACTTCGGCGAGCACGGACTCTTGGATTACCCATCCTTCGCTGGGAAGCTCTCTCTTGACGCGTATACAACCCTGGCTACGTACCTGCCCGGGTATGAATTTATACGCATCCTCGCCAGCACTGAGATGGGGGCCTCGAACCTCGAGGGTTATCTGTTTTGGGACATCGCCAACAACAAGGAGCTCTATATTCTCTGGTCTAAAAGCGGCTCGACGCAAACCATCAATCTCCCCAGCGGGGTGTCCTCGGTCGTGAATAAATTCGGCGATCCTGTGTCTCATGGTTCAACCCTGGCCATCAACAAACAACCAGCCTTGATCACGCGTGATATAACCACCCAGTTCCTTTACTTGCCGTCGATTT
>CAYOSZ010000421.1:0-2638 GCA_964406715.1 uncultured Ignavibacteria bacterium
TTTCTTATAATTAGGATCCATTTTTTCAAGAACTAATTGTTGTCCTTCTAATTCTACTTTCCATGGAATTCCACCTAATTCTAAAGCAAGTTCATTCGTTTCATGAAGTGCATTTCTAGCATTTTCCATATCTTTTGGGTCTGCTCTGTTAAATGAATAAGAAAAGAACATAACAACTGTATGGGTTCCACTCATTAATCTTGATCCTATTGTCGGGGGGATTCCATATTTTCTTGAAATTTCAGCAGCTTTTAAATATCCATCTGGAACTTTTTCAAGTGGTACAAAAGCTCCAACATATTCAAACCCTCCTCCCTTTCGAAAATCTGCCGCACCTGCTGCGAAAATGGGCTTTTCCATATAAAGTCTATGCATTTTAGCAGGCGCTTTCATGAATCTAGCATTATTTTTTCTGTATATCTTTTTTACGATTCTAATCTGTCGATCTATATCTTCTTGAGTATCTCCCGTAATGTAAGTCATTACAAATATGTAGCCTTTCATCCATTCTGGTACATCTTGCATTCCCAAAAGTATATCTTCAACAAATCGGTGTGCTGTTATATTTAAGAGAAGATTAGGCAAGTCTTTTGGATCATTTAGTAAACCAAAAACAATATCTCGAAATTTTGGTTTAGGATATAATTTTAAAGAGAGTTTTGTAATAATCCCCATAGTACCAAATGAACTTATAAACATACCAATAAAATCTGGAATAGGACCTCTACTAAACCAATAATCCGAAGTTGCACAAGAACCTAATTTACAAATATCGCCATTAGGAAGAACCACTTCTAAACCATTAATCATCGCACCATGGTCTCCATGTCTCTGAGAAAGATATCCAGAACCATGAATTAATACATTTCCTGCTACTGTAGCTGAAGGAGGTGCATCAGGAACAGGTGGTTGCAAATTAGGATATTTTTTATTCAAATATGATAATAACTGACCTGTTGTAACTCCTGCTTCTATGAGAGCATAACGGCTTAATTCGTTTATTTCTATTATTTTATTCATCCGTTTCATATCTATAACTATTCCTCCTTTAATTGGAATTATTAAGCCGCTTAAAGTTAATCCACCTCCCATAGGAACAATAGGAACTTGTTCTTTATTTGCTAGTTCTACAATTTTCTGAACTTCCTCAACTTTATTTGGCATTGCTACAAAATTAACTGGTCTTGGTTCAGATGCTCCAGGATCTTGGGAATATATATAAAGATCTTCTTCCTTATTTGAAGCAAAATCTTTGCCCACAATTTCTTCCAAATTTTTCAAAATTATATCTTGATTCATCTAAAAAATCTCCTAAATTTAAGTCATAATAATTAAAGAGTTCTTCTTTTGAGTATTTATAATTAATTACTAAATGATTGTGAATTAATAATTTATTAATTAAAAGAAATTACCATAACTATTAAAATCAAAGAATCAAAGTAAATTGAAAATGAAAATTGGAAGTATAGAAAGTGGAAATATTATAGTAAAAGTAATAACATCCAACAGAACAAGTATGACATTGCCAAGTGATAAGAAATTCCAAGGGAAAGTTCTCCAACCAGGACATGATTCTTTTGCTACAATTAGTGAGCACGGAATCGCAATGAGTATTAAAATATTAGAAGGAGATTCAACCCATATGATTTTATTTGACACAGCAGGTTATATGCAAACTGTAATTAATAATCTTTTACAGTTTAAAATAAAATTGAATGAAATTGAAAAAATAATAATAAGTCACGGGCATTTAGATCACTATGGGGCTCTAATTCCGATAATTGCCAAATTAAAAGAAGGAAGTGAGATATACCTAAGTCCGATCTGCCTTACAAAAGGTTATTATGCCAGAACTGAATCCGGAAATGATATATCTCCTGAAGATTTTGGAAGATCATTAAAGATATTAAAGGAAGAAGGGAAATTAACATATTCTAGGAGAACAACTCTTAATAGAAATATCTTATACAACCGAGCAATTGAAAATAATGTAAAAATTATTGAGACAACAAAACCTGATAAATTATATGAGGGAATGATGATAAGTGGAGAAATCGAAATATTTGATGAAACTGAGCTTCCAAAGGGATTTTATTTAGGAAGAAGTAAAACAGAATACGACAAACATACATTTCGAGAAGAAATTGCACTGTACATTAATATTAAAGATAAAGGTTTAGTTGTTATTACTGGATGCAGCCATACGGGTATCATTAATATAATTAAACATGGTCAAAAATTAACTGGAATAGATAAAATATATGCTCTTATTGGAGGATTTCATAAAGAACGGGAAAGTACTAAAAATATTGAAAAGGTTGTTTCCTTTATAGAAGAATTAAATCCGGAGATAACGTGTGGCATGCATTGTACGGGTTTTGAGTTCAATAGAATCATACATCGTCACCCTTCTCATGTAATGGGAATAATAGGAACAGAATTTCATTTATAGATTATAGATTTCCATAACGGACAAAAATTAATGAATAGTGTACTAAAAGAGATAATCTCAGAATCAATAAATGATTATTTTGAAAAGAATTTAGATGATTTTTATATTAAATCTTCTTAACATCCCAATTAAATTTAATCTAATATATTTTAATTAATTAATATCTAATATTACCTACTACTTACT
>CAYOSZ010000422.1:0-2636 GCA_964406715.1 uncultured Ignavibacteria bacterium
AAAATTGATAATATCGAAATTGGAAAAGGCAATCCATTGGCTCTGATTGCCGGTCCATGTGTGATCGAATCGGAGGAGATCGTTTTAAACACGTGCGGAAAGATAAAGGAGATCACTTCACGACATAAAATTCCCTTTATATTCAAAAGCTCATATTCCAAGGCAAATCGCCTGAACATAGATTCTTATGCCGGTCCCGGGTTAGAGGAGGGGTTGAGGATTTTGGGGAAGGTCAAAAAGGAATTCCACGTGCCCATCCTGACCGACGTTCACCATCCAGACGAAGCTTATCCGGCCTCTCAGGTGGCAGACGTTCTGCAGATTCCGGCATTCTTGTGTCGGCAAACGGAACTGGTTTTGGCCGCCGCCAGAACGGGAAAAGCCCTCAACATAAAAAAGGGGCAATTCATGGCGCCTGAGGATATGTTACCGGTGGCTCAGAAGGCTGAATCGGTCGGAAACAAGGATATTCTGTTGACCGAACGGGGCAGTTTTTTCGGCTATCACAATCTGGTGGTGGATTTAAGATCGCTTATCATCATGCGTAATCTGGGTTATCCGGTAATCTTCGATGCCACCCACAGCCTGCAATTACCCGGGTCCCAGGGAGTTTGCTCCGGAGGACAACCGCAATTCATCCTACCCATGGCCCGTGCTGCTGTAGCTTGCGGCTGTGACGCATTATTTTTAGAGACTCATCCGGACGTAACGAATGCTCTTTGTGATAAAGACAGCATGTTGCCGTTGGATAAATTGGAGATGCTTCTGACTGAAGTGAAAGCGATTGATCATATTGTAAAAGATCAAAAAACTTAACGGAAACCTTTCTTGTGTTGAGGCTTCCGAAGCAAGATTTCCAAGACGAAACCACAAAAGGGAAATAACATCAGTTGACAAAAAGAAAAGATCAGATAGAAAAACTGGCGAAGAAGATCAAATTGCTTATTCTGGACGTGGACGGGGTGATGACCGACAACACCATTTATCTGGATGATAGAGGAGTCGAATCGAAAAAGTTCAATATACTGGATGGAATGGGAATCTGGCTGGCGCAGAAAGCCGGGATAGAGGTGGCTTTGATATCCGGACGACCCTCCCGGGCTACAGAATTTCGAGCTTCCCATTTGAAAATCAAGCATGTATATTTAGGCGAAACTGATAAGATGAGAGCATATCGGAAGCTGAAAAAAAGTCTGAAAGTAAGGGACGATCAAATCGCCTATCTGGGGGATGATATTTTGGACGTTTCGGTGTTAAGGCAAGTTGGTCTTCCTGTATGTGTGAAAAACGCTAATGCAAAGGTTAAAAGATTTGCCAGACTGGTGACCAAAGCCAAAGGGGGGGAGGGTACGGTGCGGGAGGTGGTGGATATGATCTTAAAGGCCAAGGGAAAAAATCCATTGGAGTGGGTGTCATGATAAGGGAAAAAGCCAAAGAGGTAATTCGCAAGGAAGCAGAGGCGGTTGCCCATCTGGAGAAAAAGATCGACGAGAATTTCGTCAGGGCGGTGGAGTTGATATTGAAGTCCAAGGGCCGGGTGATAGTCACCGGAATAGGAAAGTCGGGAATAATCGGAAAGAAAATCGCCGCCACCTTGACTTCCACCGGCACGGCAGCTTTCTTTCTACACCCCACCGAGGGGATCCACGGGGATTTGGGGATGGTGCAAAAGAACGACGTGGTGATCGCCATCACCAAAAGCGGGGGAACCGATGAGGTATATCAACTCATCCCCCTTTTCAAGAGATTGGGAGTTCCCATCATCACCTTTACCGGCAGTCCCGGCTCACCGGTGGCGGAGAAAAGCGATGTTGTGATCGACGTCTCGGTGGACAAGGAGGCCTGCCCCAACAATCTTGTCCCTACCTCCAGCACCACAGCGGCGCTGGTGATGGGCGATGCTCTAGCCGTCGCGCTCTTAGACGAGAGACACTTTTCTTCGGAGGATTTTGCCCTTCTTCACCCCGGTGGTCATCTGGGCCGAAAGCTTCTGCTTAAGGTATCAGACATCATGCACACCGGGGATCAAATTCCGATTGTCTCCGAGGAGACCGGCATGAAACAGGTGATACTGGAGATGACCACCAAGAGATTGGGAACCACCACCGTGGTCAACCAGAAGGGCCGGCTGGTGGGGGTCTTCACCGATGGGGATTTGAGAAGACTGGTGGAAAGGACGGATGACATCTTTTCCTTAAAAGCCTATCAGGTGATGACCAAGGTTCCCAAGACCATCGACGGGGATGAACTGGCGGCAAAGGCTTTGAATTTGATGGAATCGTACAGCATCACCTCTCTCATCATCGCCAACGGCAAAGGGGAACCAGTGGGGATAGTCCATCTTCACGATATCCTCAAAGCGGGAGTGGTGTAGCCTAAGGGTTGGCCGGCGGAGAAAATAATGCTACCATGTCGAGGTCTAAGGCAAAGCGAATAAAAAAGAAGACCAAAAACTGGTTTCTCTTCAGGTTGATCACCAGTCTTATTTTTATTCTGAATTTCCTGCCGAGAAACACCGCTATCTCGGTGGGGGGCTTCTTGGGAAAATTGGCATATTTTCTGATCAGGGAGGCAAGAGGGAGAACCCTGTCTAATCTTAGAGTGGCTTTGGGGGGGGAGATAAATGAAACGGAGTT
>CAYOSZ010000423.1:0-2633 GCA_964406715.1 uncultured Ignavibacteria bacterium
GTTTATACGTCTTCAATCCTGACTCGAAGCTTTCCCACCACTCCACCTGTTTGATATTTATTTTCAATAAGCAGTAATTCTTTGACTCCGGACCATCGGGCCAAAACTGCTTGGGATCGTAAGACAAAAGCCCCCAAATCCTTTTTTTCTGCTCCAAATCTTCAACTACCTTGGCCTCACCTATGACCGTAGCACTTTGCTCACCATTTGGATGTACAACGAAAGCCAGACTCACCTTCGGATTCTGCTTGACCTGCTGTGCCTTCCTTGAGTTCGCCATGGTGGCCAGCCACACGGACATGTCATCCTCGACGCACGCAGTTATGGGGCGTACTCTCGGTTGGTCTCCGTCACCGGTGGCGAAGAAGGCAAAGTCGCTGGCCTTCTTCATGATCTCCACTATCTTTTGACTGTCAGTATTTGCCATCTAATATGCCTCTCCTTATCTTTTTGCAGTTTCGTTTATTTTGAGAGTACTGAATCCAGTTCAACCGGATTCACAACCCCGTTGATACCTTCCTCCGCTTCGTAGGCAAAACTGCCGTGCTCCATGAAATGCAGTGCCAGAAAATCCACGCAGATCGATTTGTCCTTTTGCGGGTTTATTATCTCGACGTATCCCATGTTCACGGTCATACCGCACTTCGAGCAAGTGTATAAACCGAACATTTCCCTTAAGTTCACTTCCACGCAATCAGGGTGGCTCTGTATGCTGTTCCACATGCTCTTTGCCAGTTGAGGACCGTCAGGGACACCATTGCGGTCGGTATCTCTTTTAGACGGATTCAATAGGAAATGGTCTTCCCATTCGTCCTTTAGGTAGTCCTGATCTACGTCTTTCTCCAGAGCTATCCAGTGCACGTCGGTCTCTGGCTTTGACTTGGTGGACTTATGTCCGCAGCCCGTCAGCAGAAGGCAGGACGCCAATCCCGCGCAAGCAACGAGTCCTGCAACTTGCTTTCTGCTGACTTTCTTCGCGTGGCAATCCAGCAGTAGTCGCTTAGCCTCTTCGTATACGCTTCTGTATCTGGGCAATAATCCCGGTGTCACCTTGCAGTCAGGACAGGCCCAGTAAAACAGGATTTCTTGGTCTTCGCTGTCTAACCCATTGGGCAGATAACCGTGCGAGGCGAACGACTTCACACAGCATTCTGGATAGCCAAACAGTTTCCCTTCCAAAAGTGCAGTATCAAAGGAGTTGTCCACTCGCCTTCTCTCAAAGGCGTTTGCATAGGCTTCTATCGGGTCTTTGCTTTTGCTGAAAACCAGTTCCTCGATCCTCCGTCCCGATTCGAGCCGACGCTCGATGGAACGTGTCTTAAGGCCCAGGGACTTAAGAACCTTAATCTCCTTGGGTCCAAATTCCTTTTCCCATCGACTGAGTGGTTTGACCTGTTCTTTTGTCAGCAGCGCCAGGTAAATCAGGTCAAACTCTGTTACTTTTAACCTCATAATTCCACCTCCTGGCAAGTGGTTTTGTAGCCTCCCCTATGTTTTACGAGCCGCTATGCTAAAGCATCGGCAAACAAAGTGGTCAAATCGACGATTTCTATCTTATCCTCTTCCGGATACCCTTCAGCATTCTGCGTGCAAGTGAAATGTATGTAACACTTGGGACATGCGGTCACCAGCATTTCTGCTCCCGTATCCTTTGCCTGCTTGAGCCTGTTGGTCTGAATCATCTTTGAATAAGTATCGCAATTGACCCAGGAGGAGGTGCCGCAGCAGATGGCGTTCTTTCTGTTTTTAGGCATCTCGACAAGCTCTGCACCTGAGGCTTTGATCACCTCCCGGGGTGGTTCAAATATGCCGGCAAACCGTCCCAGCCTGCAGGGATCTTGATAGGTAACCTTTTTCTCCAGCTTCTTCAGCTTGGTTTTGTTGTTGGACAGCGCCTCAGCAATCACTTCGGAGATATGAAGCACCTGATAATCCTGTGCTCCGAACATCTCCGGATAATCGACTTTCAACGTAGCTAAGCCTTCGGGACAGGAGACCACGATCTTTTTCGCTCCCGATTCTTTTATCAGTTTGAGATTGTGTTCTGCCAATCTCCTGAAGTTCTCCACATCGCCCATCCATAAAAGATCATGCCCACAGCATCTCTCATTGGGCAAAATTTGCGGCTCGATTCCCAGGAAATTGAGAATCTTAAGAGTGGATTTGGCGGCTTCAAGCGAGTTGGCCTTGATGTCGGTGAAGAAGACGTCGAAATAGGGAAGGCATCCCACGAAATAGAGATATTCGGACTTCGCCGAGGTCTTCAAATCCGGCGTTATCCATCCCAGCCGGTTCTGCTTTAAATCGGTCGCGGTCATAATCTTCATCAAAGACTGCAAGGCTCCGCCATGAGAACAGAGGGCTTCCTGGCCATTCTGATTGGCCACCGATCTGACCATCTGGGTAAAATGGATGTAGTCGATGTCTGCGGGGCATTTCTCCTGGCACTGCATGCAGGTCAAGCAGGTCCAGATGGTTTTGTCCGAAAGCAGATTCGGATTCGAGCCGCTCACCGCTTTGGTCAACAGCCGCCTGGGAGAAAACTTGTGGTTGACTCTGGAGATGGGACAGATGGCGGTGCATTTGCCGCAATCCAGACAAAGATAAGCTTTGGTTTTTTTGTGAAGTTCTTC
>CAYOSZ010000424.1:0-704 GCA_964406715.1 uncultured Ignavibacteria bacterium
CAATAACCTGTGGGAGCATGCTTACCAAGATGGTGTAAAGGATATCGCTGGAGAAGGCAGACTAGATCGTGCCAGAGGACTTAATTTCCGCTCTGGACAGCCTACCCGAGGCATAGGTGTACTGCGTAAAGCTGACGATCAACACACTACAGCAAGCTATTACCAACCGAGGCATAGAAGAAAGGGCGTGTTAAGTGTATGAAAGAGTGCAGCCACGCAGGCCAGTCGTCTGGATAGATAGGGTTACTACTGAAGGGATAAAATGCATATCGAGATCCTTGGATCAGAATCCTTAGGGGTACGTGGACTCTCCTGTGTGGTGGAAGTTAGGGATCGCAAGATCGTCATTGACCCTGGGCTGGCGCTAGGCTATCAACGTTATGGGCTACTTCCTCATCCAGCACAGGTGGCAGTTGGAGAGCAGGTACGTCGGAAAATAATGGTGGCATTGAGGGACGCTACCGATGTGGTGATGAGCCACTTCCACGGTGACCACATTCCCCTTCCGAATGCCAACCCTTATCAACTCGAAGCTCAGCAAGTGGCACCTTTGTGTCGAATGGTACGGTTCTGGGCCAAGGGTCCTGAGGGACTCTCATTCAACATGTTGCGTAGGAAGAAGTCCCTGTGCGAGGTATTGGGCAGGGACCTGTCGAATGCGGAAGGGCAAAGTGATTGGCCTCTGGCCTTTTCGCTATCTATGC
>CAYOSZ010000424.1:714-1610 GCA_964406715.1 uncultured Ignavibacteria bacterium
CCGCATGGCAGACTAGGAACGGTGATGATGACCCGCATTGAGGATGAGGGCACCGTTTTTGTGCACGCTTCGGATATCCAACTTCTTGATGCCAAGGCTGTATCGTTGATACTGGCTTGGCATCCTGATGTAGTGCTAGTTGGCGGACCGCCGCTCTATTTGAAGTGGTTTTCGTCAAAGCGACAGGAGAGAGCGTGGAGGAACGCGCAGCGGTTGGCCCGTAACGTAGATATGCTGATTCTTGACCATCACCTGCTGCGATGTGAAAAAGGGCTTTCCTGGCTAGATCGCCTGTCGTCCGAGACGGGTCATCGAGTGATCTGTGCCGCAGATTTTATGGAACGACCCCGTTGCCTACTTGAGGCCCAGCGTGTGCAATTGTACGAGGAGATGCCGGTTCCCAAAGGGTGGCACGAATCCTATGCTTGCGGCGACGCCGATACTCGTCGCTATTGGGCATATAGAGACAAGTGTGCATCAGTTCGCACTCGAGGCCATCAGTCAGCGCTTGATGCTTCCGTACTCTGAAAAGGGGAAGCGAAGGGGAACCCGCAGTTGAGAAATAAATAAGGAATTGAAGTTGCGTAAGGTGAATGGACTCTCCATGAAGGATGTAGTTGGTGTAATGACCGGGAGAGTGCTCGGATTCGTCGGCCGGCAGAAACATAATTACCGGGTAGCACTCACAAGCTAGGCGGTTAATAACTTCTTGCTTAACCTTAACGCGCAAAAGGGTTTTATGCCAATCTATGAGTATCGCTGTCGTAACTGCAACGAGATGTTTGAGATGCCGGTGCGGGCTGGCACGACTGTTATTTGTCCGCACCATGGCAGTTTGTCGTTGGACAAGTTGCTCTCTGCCCCGTCGTGTTGAGTAGCCGGAAGGCCTGGCCGGT
>CAYOSZ010000424.1:1620-2626 GCA_964406715.1 uncultured Ignavibacteria bacterium
TGGATGTACATACTGGGTCCGGGAGGAGCGGTGCGACATGCCGCCCCGCTCTAAAGGGGGCGAGTGCCGACATGGATAATAAGAGGAGGTGAGCGAGATGGGTCGAGGTCGTGGTGGTGGTGCTGGAAATGGCGGCGGACGCGGTCCGGGTCGGATGGGTGGCACTAAGGCCGCAGGGTCGGGCGATGACTGTGTCTGCCCCAAATGCGGGCATCGAAAGTTGCATGCAATCGGTCAACCTTGTTACAAGATGAAATGCCCCAAGTGCGGTACGCAGATGACGCGCGCATAAACATCAGAGCCCTGTACCCTCCCGGAGGCTCCGAGTCTTTTGGAGGATTGGTCCCAGCTGGCGTATCGAGGAGATGAGCGATGAATGTGACCTGTGTGGTTGATGATGCCGTCCAGCGCAGTTCCCCTTTCTGGGGAGAGCATGGGTTTGCGTTCATGATCGAGACGGAGGCCGGGCTTGTGCTCTTCGACACCGGTCAGAGCGGCACGGTGTTGTTGCACAATCTGGACTTGTTAAACGTGGATCCGGCAATGATAGACGCGTTAGCAATTAGCCATGCCCACTACGATCACACTGGCGGCTTGCCTGCGCTGCTGGAACGTGTCCGCCCCGCCACCCCACTCTACGCTAACGCAGACTTTTTCCGCGAACGGTTCTCGCAGCGAGAGGGAGAACCACGGAGCATCGGCCTTCCCCTGACGAGGAAGGAATTGGACGCCCGGTTGGCACTGCGCTTGAACGCAGAGCCGCAAGAGATCGTCCAGGGTGTTTGGACAACAGGCGAGATCGTGTTGCGTCCGGAGCCGGAGGGGAGAAGTGAGTACCATTTGGTATGCGATGGTGATACCTTTTACGCCGATCCCTACCGGGACGATATGGCGCTAGTGTTAGAAATGGACGACCGGCTGATGTTACTCTGTAGCTGCTGTCATGCTGGCCTGCTCAACACGCTGGCGCACGTGCAGCGTATCTTTGAGCGTCGCGTCATAGTCA
>CAYOSZ010000425.1:0-2611 GCA_964406715.1 uncultured Ignavibacteria bacterium
GGTGTCATCCCAGCCAGGACCGGCTCGCTGGGTGCTGATATTGGACCAAAACGCGGGCATAACCCCCGGAGCAGTAGCGTTCCTCCTATCGCCGCGCCGATGTAAAGAAAATCCCTGCGCGAGGAGTGGAATGAGCCATCCTTGTCCTGACTGATAGAATATACCTCGGGATGCTCATTTCCTGCTGGTGGGTTCTGAGGTTGGTTAGATCGCTTGGTCATTTTTACCTCCAGACCTTATATTGCGCGAAATGAGGATATCAGTATCCCCTCAATGTGTTTATTGCTTCCAGGTTTCAGTATACAACCCGGGTGTCTCTAAACCGTTTTGTTAAGCTGATTACCTGGATAACTTGGTATGAAACTTCCGGAATCAGACTCTGATACGAAACTACCGGAATTTACAACATTCACAACCCAAACACCGAATAGTAAATTGAAAGTCAAAGCAATTTCTAGGGATTCTCGGAAGTACGTATGTACGAGAATGACTATTAGCAGAATGACTGTTAGTATGTCTCTAGCGAGTCTACCCAAAGGTACCTCAAATATTGAATACTTTCGCAGTAGATAATTACAACAGTGAATTACACCGCAACAAGCTGCGGGGCATCTAAAGATTGTCCCCCAACGAGAGTTGAACTGCATCTTGGTAGTGTTCATGATACTTAATATAGCGCCGAATGACATCTCCCGCCACTTCAACCCCGACCGCGCGTACAAAGTAGCCAGCGCTCCACAGATATCCACCCCACAGTTCCCGCCGCAGCCGAGGATACTGACAGAACAACTACCAAGCAGAGATGCTTTTCAGAATCTGCACGATTCGAGCAGGCGAGAGCCGAAGCGGCGGTTCCAAGAATATGTGGACATGATTTTCTACAACTTCCATAGTATCAATGATCAGATTTTATACTCGTCAGCAATCCTTTGACACACCTGCTTGGCAAATTCAGCAACTTCTTCCGTCAGGAGTCTCTTGTGGTACTTGGGGATCCACACGAAATGGTACTTGAGATCGTAGACCGCGTGCTTGCTTCGTCTAAGAGCACTCATACCTTGACTGTATTACAGTCTCTTCCCTTAGACAAGCGGGAATTTAGTGAATATCATCTGAAATTGAAAACTGGACTCTATTCAAGATTGAAAGTTGGACTCATTTACAGTTGAAAACCGGACTCCTATAATTGGTTCCCTGACCGTTGTCTGGGAGGGGATCATGGCACAGCTCCACAAGAGGTTTTCTGATGAGCAAGTAATATTTCTATTCCGGGCATATTCTCAGAATCTGATGAGCAGGGAAGAAATCCAAGAAACCTTGAGCATTAGCAGGGCTCGCTTCTTTACTCTCTGGAAGGAGTATAAATCCGACCCTGAAGCTTTTTCGATCTCCTATCAGCGCAGGTCCCCAAAGAAGATCCCGCCAGAAGCAGCCATTGAGCGGGAGTTGCTGCGCGAGAAAGCCCTGCTCGAAGATCCCGAACTACCCATTTCAAGCTACAACTACTCAACCCTCCGTGACCGTCTCTATAAACAGGGGATCATGGTGTCTTTAAACACCATCATCGACCGAGCCAAAAAGCTGGGTTGTCATCAACCCCGAAGGAAGAAGAAGGCCCAGGTTGAACGTCTCTATACAAACCTCATTAGCTCGGGAGTAGGCATGCGAACAGTACGACTGGTTCATGCGGTGCTTCACGCAGCGTTGGAGAAAGCGATTAATTATGGACATATCGGGCGTAATCCAGCCCATGGGCCATCCTTGCCGAGATACACCCACTCCGAGATGAAATTCCTGGACGCAAACCAGGCGACCCAATTCCTGATAGCTGCAAAGGATAGCCGAAATGAAGCCCTGTACTACATGGCCATCCATACTAGCATGCGCCAGGGCGAACTCTTTGGATTGAAGTGGACAGACCTGAACTGGAACAATGGAGAGTTAAAAATACAGCGTCAGGTTAAGCGAGAGACGGGCAAAGGGTGGACTTTTGCGGATCCGAAAACAAAAAGGGGGCGGTGAACGATTAAGCTCGGTGATGGGATCCTGAATCTATTGAGAACACACAAGAAAAATCAGGATATGCAGAAATCCTTAATGGGTTCAAGATGGATAGAAAATGGGCTCATCTTCCCGTCGTCGGTAGGGACACCCTCTAACCCAAGCAACCTGAGGAAAGATTTTCTGAAAGTTCTCAATAGAGCCCGACTGCCCAAAATCCGATTCCACGGTCTGAGGCATACTGCAGCATCGTTAATGCTGAACAACGGAATCCCACTAATCGTCGTCTCAAATATCCTCGGTCACTCAAAACCCAGCACGACGTTGGATATCTATGGTCATCTATACCAGGAGACCCAGGCTGACATCGCCAAGATCATGGACGACCAGGTAGCACCAATCAAGTTAGATATGACTGAATTTGGAAATCAGGTGGTAGTTTATGGGGAAAATGAGACGCAACTCCCTGAATAACTGCACCGCAAAAGAAAAAACATCGATTTTGTGGGTACGCAAACTCCCATAAATAGGGGTGGCGGTGTCACACACCGCCACAGATAGGGCGCTCCAGGAGGGATTCGAACCTAAAACCTACTGATTCGAAGTCCGG
>CAYOSZ010000426.1:0-2603 GCA_964406715.1 uncultured Ignavibacteria bacterium
GAGAAGACCGTTGTAGGTGGTCATGACATAGACATATCCATCAACACCGGGAATTGATGGTGACACCGTGTTGTCCCAATAGACATCTTCCGGATCATCCTTGCTCGATGCAACCTGTTGAGACCGTATCCTTGGCTCGCCGGTAATCGGATCAAGCTGAATATGATATCCTTCCCAGTTCAAAGGACCCTGGTAATCCGATTTGCGAATCTTTTCCAGATCAAAGCGGTGCTCCGGCGTCAAGAAATCGCCAACGCTCTTGCCTTCTTTATCAGCTACAGATGGCGCATTTCTCTGCTCAATAGCAGACTTCTCGGTTAACGGCTCGGCAGATGCAGCTGTCCCAAGAACCAGTACAAATGCTACCGCACAAAGAACAGTAGAGTTTTTCATAAATCCCCAAAACGAATAATTGCTTTTCATATAACCGCTCTTTTCCTCTCCACCAGATATGGGTGGATGAATGCGACGGCAATATCTATATCTTTCTCCTATTTCGTCGGAAAACTTACCAACTTTCTTGAGCCCCTCACGGTTCATAACCTGTCAGAGAGCCTGCATTGCCAGAGTACATGGACCCTTTGTCTGGCGTTATCTAAAACAACCAATAGGTGGTAGGACTACCGCCGATCGGTGTTCACAGGTTCGGACGGACCCCGACGCCGTGGGCCTCCTTTCAAAAGGAACTTACAGCCCAAATACGGCCGTACTCTCGGAAGAGAGGAACCGGCTTTCTCACCGATGCTGACATGAAGTTGTTCACTCGATACACTAACATCATAACCACAATCTCCCATTTGTCAAGCACAAAAACTGCCGGTCCTGGGAAAGGGAATTCAAAAAGTCCCCCTTCACAAGCGTCAGGAGTTAGCTCCTGACGCAACCTTAACGAGAACGCAAATACTGTCAATGGATGCAACGGATTGGTCAACGGATGCAACGGATTAAACGGATTTTATCCGTTATATAGATTCGCTTCGCTCACTACAAGTCGGTTTAATCCTTCAGACAATCTCTTCAGGACAAGTCCGTTGACAAATCTGCTCATCTCCCGTTGGTGACGCCTGCCTGCCTCGAATCGCCAACAGAAAGCCTGGGGTAAGTGCAGCTTTTCAATTGACTCTCCGTCCCGGATTTGTTAGATTCGTTCCGGATGCGTCGGGCACATGAGCCTGTTGAAGTTGAATTGCCATAACCATTTTGCCAATCCGACGTATTATAATAGATGACGATCTGCGCACGGAAAAGCAGTTAGGTGTGTCCAATTAACGCAGGTCTTTAAGCCAAACCTGAACACTGAGGTGTCGTGAGATGAGAAAAATAATGCTTTTTTTAGTCCTTCTAGGTGTGGGAGCCTGCTTGTATTCAGTTCCCTGTTACGCCACAGAACAGCAATCACTTCCACAATGGGAGTATCTGCTGGAAAAACCATCATGGGGAATGATAGAGTGGAGCAGCGCCACTTTGCCCAAAGGATTCTGGCACCCCACCTTTGAGTTCGTTTATCTGTCCAACGCCAGCTACTTCGCTGACGGAAAGGAAAAGAGTTACCCCGGAGGTCGAGATTCCTCCAGCTACATGATAACCGGCAGGCTGCTGTACGGGTTCTCCAACAGACTAACCTTGGGCGTTTACATACCTGTGGTGGCAGGTCAAAAGGTGGATGTGGGAGAGTACGGACAAGTCGAAAGAGAGAAATCCGGCGTGGTCAGCTTTGGAGACGTGGAGTTGTTTTTAAAATATCGCATCCTGGATCGATATTTCTGGGCTATAGCCACGGAGCTGGGCACCACTTTGCCCACAGGTCAGCCTTACGACAAAGCAGGCAGCGGCAAGGCCGGTACCGGAGACGGGCAGGTAGACCTTAATTTCAACGTAAAGGGGGACCTTCTGCTGACCGAGGAAGCCTTCATCCGGCTCGACACACGATTCACCTATCAGGCCAAAAGAGAATTCATCGACCCGGAAGGTGATAGACTCGAAGAGAAATTAGGAAACGTGCTCAGCACCGAAGCGGGCGTGGTTCACAACTTCAGAAGCGTCGGTTTGGGTGGGGCTTTGCGATATACCTACTGGGGAGCGACCGAGCAGACCGGTCAGGTGCTGCTGGAACAGGCTGATCTTTTCGAGTTGACGCTTCGCTTGTCCTTAGGTAACATTACCCCGCGAAAGCACGGGAAGCTTGATATTTACTTAGACATCCCTGTAACCGGAAAAAATGCACCGGTCATTTACCGCCTGGGCATCAGCATCAAATCTATCTTTAAATGAGTTTTAATCCTCCAGTGAAGACTAAAATGCCCTCCCCTGAGAACCGCTGCACCAGGAAGGTCCCCGCTAAATTTCCGGATAACCAGGGCTGGACCGGAACGGGATCACAGGTTATTCCAGCCCGTTGACTCAAATATGATACCGAACGAAGAAGACCGACCAAAGGGATTCACCCTTATGCAGGGAGTGGGAATCTTCGCGCTTTTGCTGGTGGCGGTGGTTATCGTAGGTGGAATCAGCTCAGTTCTCTTCGGCCTGCATGTGGCGATACTGCTAAGCGAGGCGGTCATTCTTCTTTTGCCCCTCTCCTTTCTTGCCGCCGGGGGATATTC
>CAYOSZ010000427.1:0-2596 GCA_964406715.1 uncultured Ignavibacteria bacterium
GACGGAGCGAAGGATTTCAGGGGAGTGCAGCAGCTTGCTTCTGCATGCATCGGCAAGCCGATGCACTCCGATTTACCGCCCAGCGGCAGCCCCACCGTAGGTGCAGCCAGAATGATAGTGATAGGAACTATACGTTGAATTTCAAAAGGAGGATTTAGATGAAAGAGGAACTGATCGAGTACATCAAAAAGGAATTTGTGGAAGACCCGGACGAGGAGATCGACGATAACACTCCATTGATGTCCTCGGGATTGATAGACTCCCTCTCCATCGTGTCTTTGGTTGCATTCATCGACAAGAAATATGGCATTAAGATTCCGGACGAAAAGGGGACAGTGGAGAACTTCGAGACGGTGACCAAGATCATCGACATAGTCAACGAGTTCAAGAAGTAATCCTATTCCATCTTGTCAGGTAACATACCCCGATATCAACATTGCCAAAACCGGCGAAGTCTTAGAATCAAAGGAGTCGGCAAGTTGGTTAGTTAGGAGGTAGTCATGGCTTACGGTAAGGCGAAGGAATTCTTTCAGAGCGAACTGAAAAGCATAAAAGATGGCGGGCTTTTCAAAGAGGAGCGTTATATCCATACTCCTCAAGGGGCGGACGTGGAGGTGGAGTATCCGGATGGTGCTCCGGTGCAAAAGGTGATTAACTTTTGTGCCAATAACTATCTGGGGCTCTCCAGCCATCCGGATGTGATGGACGCAGCCCGCAAGGGTTTAGGCGACCGCGGTTACGGCATGTCCTCGGTCAGGTTCATCTGCGGCACCCAGGACATTCACCGCCAATTGGAAGAGAAGCTGACCAAATTCTTAGGCACGGAGGATACCATCCTTTTCGCCTCCTGCATGGATGCCAATGCCGCCATCTTCGAGGTGCTTTTAGGCAAGGAGGATGCCATCATCGCCGACAGGCTGGTGCATGCTTCCATCGTGGACGGAATGAAGCTCTGCGATGCCCAGCAGTACAACTACAAGCACTCGGACATGGCACATCTGGAGGAGAAGATGCAGGAGGCCAAAGACGCCCGGTTCCGCATGATCGTCACCGACGGCGTCTTCTCCATGGACGGAGACATAGCCAAACTGGATGAAATATGTGATCTGGCGGACAGATACGATGCCATGGTGTGCGTGGACGATTCCCATGCCACTGGGTTTGTGGGAAAAACCGGCAGGGGTACCCATGAGCACTGCGGGGTGATGGGCAGGATAGATGCTATCACCACCACTTTGGGTAAAGCCTTGGGAGGGGCATCCGGTGGCTGCGTGAGCGGTCGAAAGGAAATGGTGGATATGTTAAGACAGCGGGGCCGGCCATATCTTTTCTCCAATACCGTCGCACCTGTAATCGTCTCCGCCTCCATAAAAGTCCTGGATTTGATCTCCGAGACCACGGAGAGAAGGGATAAGTTAGAGAAGAACACCCTCTATTTCAGAAAGAAGCTGACAGAAGCCGGCTTTGACATCAAGGAGGGGATTCATCCCATCGTCCCCATCATGCTGTACAACGCTAAATTAGCCCAGGATTTTGCCCGGGATCTCTACCATGAGGGGATTTACGTCATCGGATTCTTCTATCCGGTGGTTGCACGCGGCCAGGCTCGCATAAGGGTGCAGATCTCGGCAGATCACCAGATGGAGCATCTGGACAAAGCCATCGCAGCCTTCACCAAGACAGGAAAGAAATACGACATCCTGGGGAAGAAGAAAAAAGAGATCGTGGCGATGTATGGGCTGTAAGTAAGACTGAGCTTGAGTCAATAGAAATCGCAGTTTAAGCCCGACCGAAAATCCAAATTCCCCTGAGCGGGTAGAAAACAAGGCTTTTTTCACAAGCCCTGGTTTGCCTCGAATTATTCCTGTTGGAGCCATACAGATAAAGCAGTATTGATGGGATAGCCCATAATCAGACAGCCTGGACCTATTGGGGAGAAGTTTGTCTTTTACAAATCGAGAGCCTGCCGTATATTATTATTGACGGTATGAATAATCCCGGAAGGAGCCATCGCTTTTTTCAAACCTTCCGGTCCACCTGGATTGATCTTACTTGAAAAGATAACGTTCTTAATTCCACACTTTTTCAAGGAGGTTTCATGAGAGCCTTGAAAAGAGTCTCTTTTCTCCTTTTCGCCTTGTTTTTTGCGTTCGGGGGTCTCACCCGGGCGTTTGGCTCACCGGTTTTGATAAAGATGGAATTGACGTCTGAATCCGATTACCAAAAGACGAACCAGCTCGGCGTTGTGGTCTATCACAAGCTGTCTGAGGGATCGAACGGTGTCGATCTAGTGGTGGCGGAATTTGACAAATCCGACCTCGTTGACTTGGATGATGCCGGCTTGACCTATCAGGTAATAGATGAAGAGCCATGGACCGAAAGCTACTATCTGGTTTCCGAGAGCCGGGCAAGTGAAAAGATAGATCTGGTTGAGTATGGTCAGGTCCTGGTGAGCACCGAGAAGACCCATTTCATGAAGATCTCCGATGAAAATGCTCGGTCGCTGGCTGCTGGAGGATACTATATAGTCAAAGTTTTCCGACGTCCGCTCCCGTTGAAATACAAACCAGCAGAAAAGAGAATGCCCAAAGGTCAT
>CAYOSZ010000428.1:0-2582 GCA_964406715.1 uncultured Ignavibacteria bacterium
GATTTAAAACTTCCGCATTTTTTGTTGCTGGTCATTAGTTCGGAGTTCATGGTTGGTAGTCTGTAGGGACAACTCTCGAGTTGTCCCCGCACCCTTTATCATCCTCAAACGATGAATTCGCCGGGCAGGCACCCTGGCCCGCCAAAAGTTAAAGGGAGTGCATCAGCTTGCTGATGCGGTTTTAAAAATCGCAAAAGCCCCGCTTCACAGGGGGATTTTCAACTCAATAAAGATATGTGGATAGGTACGGAATTTAGCGACGGTCGGCGGACATTAGACATATCAGTATGTCGGATATGTCCGTAGGACTATTCGACACTTATGAAAAGTCTGTGGCGGAATAAAAACAAAAAGGTGGACGCTTTTCCAAGCGTCCACCTTCTTTTTCGATGAACTATCTATCGGATTGGTTACCAACCCGACCTATAACTCCTCGTCTCCTCCAGTACTCCTATTCCGCAGCCCAGGGCGGGGTGCAGCAGAGAGGACTGGGTGCAGCTCCGCCTCGATAGAGGTAGCCGACCAAGTAGACTATGTCTCCAACGTTGACTATGTCGTCATTGTTGACGTCGCCCACACAGGTCATTGGCACTGGTGCCGGGCCGCCGCGATAGAGGTAGCCTACCAGGTAAACGATGTCACCCACGTTGATTATGCCATCGTTGTTCACGTCGCCGCAGGTCACCGTAATCCCCGAAGTGGTGATCACGAAGGACAGATCAAGCGTGATCCCGGTGATCGGGTCGGTGAGCGGAATCCACTCATAAACAGGCGGCGTCCATATAGCCCACACCGCGTCATCCTCGTAGTGAGGACTGGCTGACGTCTTCCAACCCCACAACGGCGGCTCGGGGAATCCTTGATACCCCGGTGGGCCAATGTCGGCCATAACGTTCAGCCAGTAAATGGTTCCGCTATCCTGGAAGAACGGCTCGGGGATGCTGTCTATGTCGTATCGGTAGTACAGGTTGTGGTTGGGATGCTCCCACCAGTACTCAAACGGATCATACCATCCTTGTGGACCCATACCTTCCAGAGTCATTTCGTAGTCCGAGACATACCTTGACCACAGCTCCACACCCGGCATGCTGTAAGGAGGTCCGGGTATGTTGTCATGTATGGACAGCCAGAAGCCCTGAATAGGTGCCTCTGCGTCCCACAGCCATGAACCCCAGAAGTGGATATCATCAATCGGCCCTGTCTCCGTGCACATGAAATCATCTGCCAGCACTATCCCCGGATGGCCCACGTGGCCCATGGTTGCTAGAATGTCCCAGCCTTCCGGATCAGGCAGCTGCGGGTAGTGCATCTTGTGGTTTTGCCATGGCTCCTCGGTGGCATGCACGTATGCCGCATCTTCGTCGTAGACCTCGATGGCCTGCGGTTCATAGGCAGCGTGCACGAACACGTAGTTTGAATCCAGATGGCAAACCGGCCCCACAACGTGTGCGGTGATGTTGATGTCGATGGTTCTGCCCGGCAACAACGGACCGGGGAAGTTCCACTCTAAGTACGTTCCGCCCGGAACCGGATTGATGATGTCCGGATACGGACTTGCATCCACGAACTCCAGGCTGGCGTCCATGAAGTCCTCAGCGGTTATGTTGGTCAATTCGCAGGTTCCGTCGTTGAGGATGCTGATCCAGAAGTCCACGTTGTTGCATACGTCCATGTCAATGGAGTCAACCCACTCTTGCAGATCCTCATTCCACACCTTCTTCTCCGTATCGATGTGGGGCGTACATTCCTCTCCGGTGATTACAAACGCCAGATCCATTGAGGTCTGCACGCACTCGTGATAAATCCAGCCGTTGATCACCACGTCCTCTGCTCTGAAGTCGACGGAAACCCATTCCGGATTGTACTCGGGAATCCAGTAATCAACGAAGTTCCAGCCCTCAACCACCGGCTGTTCGTAACGCCCGATATATAGGTCCTCGTTTCCATCCTGTGGAAGAGGCGGCCTGCCCGGCTCACCCTCAAGCGACCATATGTCGGTTGACCAGTTGATGGCAAACTCGGCCCAGGAATGGGGATAGATCGGATCGATGTAGAATTCAAGCCAGATATGCTTGGGGTTGTCGTAAGTAAACGGGTTATTGTAGAACCACATGTTCCACCAAGAATACATCTCGTAGAAGTACCATCCCTGGCCGTAGTAATTGGTCGACCCCATGTCCTCGGGTGGCATTCCAATCGGCCCGAAGTAGACGTCAAACCAGTTGCATCTGGGCGGCTCGTACATTTCTATCCAGGGTCCGCCAGCGTCCATATACACGGCGTCATCCTCGAAATGATCCCGCGAACTCTTCCAGCCCCACTGGTATGGCGGTTGGATGTATAGCGCGGAGACGTCCAGCCAGTAGATGGAGTCCTTAAGCTGGAAGAATGGCTCTGGCATAGGATAAGCATTATCAAAGAAGAAGTCGTACCGCCAGTAGGGAACGTGGTCGTTGCAGATATTTTCACCGGTGTTAGGGTCAAACCAGGCTTCCATGGTGGGCGGCTCGGACGGTATACCCGCGATCTCCCCCTCCCATAACCACAGCAGATCTCCCGGTATGCTATAGGGGTAAGGATTA
>CAYOSZ010000429.1:0-2572 GCA_964406715.1 uncultured Ignavibacteria bacterium
TCCGAAAAGTTATTGGTGACGTCGGCACCGTTGAAGATACCCAGATTGAAGTCCACGTAATCGGTTTTGGTTGTGGTCTGAATACCGCACTGCCTCCACATGGCATACATGGTGGTGGTCATCGGATAGTTGATCAGCTCCAACTTGGCTGTGGAATAAGGCATGTACAGGGTGAAGTTTGGTAAGAACCTTCCGACGGCGATCTCGGTTTTCTCGATGTAGAAAAATTGCGCCTTATAGTCCAGTACGCTGATGCTGCCCCGGTGGTCCAGCTGTACGAAATACTTTACCTTATCGGGAACGATGGTTCCCCAAAAGAGAAAACGGGCTCTTTTAAGCCAAAAGGAGTCGCTCCCCATATCATCTTCAAGATTGTAGGTAAAACCAGCCTGAAGAATACCTCCAATCTTCAAATCTCCCTTTCCCACTTTCATCTCGGTCTCTCCCATGGCAAAGCTACAAACTAAGAATGAAATCAATACCATGCCCACGGCTAATAAACTCAGCTTTTTCATCTGTTCCTCCCTTATGTTTTAGGAGTTTTACTCATTGCTCTTCTTACTAACTCGATTCTCATGTCTAAGTCACGATGTTCAAACGTCTCTTTCTGAATATGATTATTGCCTTTTTCACCTCCTCAAGTTTTTAGTTTCTACTATATTCAAAAACTTAACGGTTTGTAATCTTTTTCTATGGATTGCTCGTTCATCACCTCCTTTTTACAGCCAACTCAATCAAAATCCAAACGACACGTGTTTTAAATCACCTTCTTTGTCACTGTCTCCCTTTTTCCTCTTCAATTCCGCTGCTTATGCGGTACAGCCACCATTAGTTGGCACGAATGTAAAAGCTGGCTCTCACTTTGTCAAGGAAAAAATAAGCCCACTTTTAGTTTACTTGAGTCTTTCCCTTGAACGGCAAGCTCTTGCTATACATATCTTTCTAAGAAAAGACAAAAAAGGTCTGACTTTTTGTGAATTAAACACTATGGGGGCGTGATTGGGGATAATTCTTTGAAGAATATCTTACAATATTTTCCACTTCTTTATGTGTTCTATGGCCTTATAATCCGTCATGTCCAGATGCAGCGGGGTAATGGAAACGTACCCTTTTTGGATGGCAGAAAAATCGGTGTCATCCTCCTTCTTCTCCCAGATGGGGGTCTGTTCTCCGATCCAGTAATAGTTTTTCCCCCGCGGGTCGATCTTCTCGATCACCACGTCACTGTATACCCTTTTCCCCAAACGGGTGATCTTAAACTTTTTTATGTCAAGCTTCTTGTCCAGAACGTTCACATTCAGGAATGTATATTGGGGGAGGCCATTCTTCAAGACAAAGGTTACCAGTCTCCTTACGAACTTCGCAGCAGACTCAAAATGCCTTGCGTTCCAGTTCACGTTGGAGACTGCG
This sequence comes from uncultured Ignavibacteria bacterium, assembly GCA_964406715.1. Classification (GTDB taxonomy): domain Bacteria; phylum Zixibacteria; class MSB-5A5; order MSB-5A5; family SM1-73; genus SM23-73-3. The sequence goes on from CAYOSZ010000429.1 coordinate 1,411, forward strand.
ATGGAGGGTATATTTAAGATGGTACCTTCCATTGCGGCGGCCACGGTTCCGGAATAAGAGACATCGTCACCCATATTGGGACCGTGATTTATTCCGGAAATGAGAATATCCGGTTTTCTCTTTAGTATGGCGTGGACCCCCAGCATCACCGCATCGGTGGGGGTGCCGTCGACGCTGTAGAACCTCTCGGCGATCTTATTAATGCGCAAGGGATGCTGTAGGGTCAACGAATGACTGGTAGCGCTCTGTTCCCTGTCCGGTGCGGCCACCCATACCTGCCCGATTTTTGAAATCTCTTTCTTCAGGCTCAACAAGCCCTGGGAATTTATGCCGTCATCGTTGGTGAGCAAAACCAGCAATTTTATCTCCTTTCAGAGTTATTCCCAAAAAGTTTTTTCTGCGGAGAAACATCAACGATAAGTGATCTCTTCCACCTCAATAGCTCACCACCACAGGCTTCTCCACATCAACTTGATAAACCTCCCGGTGTCTCTCAGTGGATTGATGAAGCTTTTCCCCTCTCCATAAATGGTTTTTACCGGAACCTCCCTTATGGGAAATCTCTTTCTGGCTGCTTTAATCAAAATCTCCGATTCCAGATCATATTTTCTCGATTCCAATTTAACGTTTTCCAAAACCTCTGTAAAGATCAATCTGTATCCGGATTGACTATCCCGGATGGTTTGACCGGACAAAACGGAGACTATGGCTGAAGTCAGATTATTGGTAAGCCAGCGGGCAAATGGCATATTTCTTAGGTCTCTTCTTCTGGTGCCGATTATGATGCCCGGAGAATAACTCCGAACACAAAAGAATTCATTAGATTTGACTTCATTCCGCCTCTCCCCGGGGGGGAGAGGGTAAATTTTATCAGCCTCTCGGATAAAATCTGGAATGGATTCGGGATCATGTTGCAGATCCGCATCCATGGTAATCAGACAGGGGTATCCTTTTTGACGAACGTATGTAAATCCGGTTTTTAAAGCTTCTCCCTTGCCCTTATTCTCTTCGTGTTTTAAAACCACCACACCGGCTTTCTGGGAGATTTCGAAGGTCCGATCATCCGAGCCGTCGTCGACCACCAGGATGTCACTCTTGTTTGCGAATTTGGAAGTTTTTTCTATCAGCTCGGATACGGTTGAACCGGCATTGTATGCGGGGA
>CAYOSZ010000430.1:0-2564 GCA_964406715.1 uncultured Ignavibacteria bacterium
CACGGCATCTTCGCCATAAGGTCGCCGCATCGACCCAATCATCTGGGAACTTCGGTGGTAAAACTTCTGGAGAGAAAAGGAAATACCCTAAAAATTGGGGAAATCGACGTGTTTGACAAAACCCCGCTTCTGGATATTAAGCCCTATGTGCCCAAGTTTGACCAACGATTGAACGTAAAAATAGGATGGTTGGAAAAACATTTATCGAAGGAAGATTGAAAACAAAAGATTGATGAAGATGAAAAGCGCAGAGATAAGAGAAAAGTTCCTCAAGTTCTTCGAGGAAAAAGATCACAAGATCTATCCCAGCTCGTCTCTGATCCCCAAGGATGACCCCACCCTCCTTTTCGCCAATGCAGGGATGAACCAGTTCAAGGACGTGATTTTGGGCAAAAAGAAGCCCGAACACACAAGAGTCGTCTCCTGTCAGAAATGCATCCGGGTTTCCGGAAAGCATAATGATCTGGAAGAAGTGGGAAAGGATACCACTCACCATACTTTCTTTGAAATGCTGGGAAATTGGTCTTTCGGCGACTATTTCAAAAAGGATGCCATAATCTACGGGTGGGAGTTCTTGACCGAAGTATGCGGACTTCCCAAGGACAGGCTTTGGGCCTCTATATTCCGGGATGATGACGATGCGGAGAAATTGTGGTACAAGCATACCGACATCAAGAAAGGACGGGTCCTGCGCTTCGATGAAAAAGAGAACTTCTGGGAGATGGGCGAGATTGGTCCCTGCGGTCCCTGCTCGGAAATACATTTCGACAAGGGGGAGAAATTCAAATGTGACCGGCCTGACTGCGGGGTTAATTGCCCTTGCGGAAGGTTCGTGGAGGTATGGAACCTGGTTTTCATGCAATTCAACAAAGACAAGCAAGGCAACCTGTCCGACTTGCCAGCAAAAGGTGTGGATACCGGAATGGGCATGGAGAGACTGACCGCTATCATGCAGGGCGTTGATTCCAATTACGATACCGATCTATTCATGCCCATAATCAAGCAGATTGAAAATGTCGCCTCGCTTTCCTACAAAAAGTCGGATCGTCACGAGTCCTTCCGGGTCATTGCTGATCACATTAGAACGCTTTCCTTTGCCATAACTGACGGAGCCATTCCATCGAATGAGGGACAGGGCTACGTGGTGCGGAGGATACTGAGAAGAGCCGCCCGACACGGGAGACTTCTGGGACTTCATAAGCCGTTCATCTATCAACTATCAAGCGTGATCGTTGACCTGATGGGAAAAGTGTATCCGGAGCTTGAGGCTAAAAAAGAACACGTGGCTTTGGTGATTAAGTCGGAGGAAGAGAGATTTGAGGAGACCCTGGATGCAGGACTGGAGCTTTTTGAAAAGGTGGTGGAAAGGGTAAAGGTGGAAGGTCGAAATGCTATCCCGGGCGAGGAGGTTTTCAGACTTTATGATACCTATGGCTTCCCCCTGGATCTCACTCAGGTTATGGCCAGGGAAAAGGGGTTGTCCATAGATTTAGGTGATTTTGAAAGGCTGCTGGAAGAACAAAGGAAAAGATCAAGAGCCAACGTAAAAGGCATTTGTCCTGAAGGAATGCTTGCTGATGAAGTTGGAGAGTGCTATTTCGTCGGATATGAAAAGGATGAGGAAAAGGCCAGGGTGATATATTCACCAAACGAGAATATGTTGATTCTGGATAATACGCCTTTCTACGCCGAAGCCGGTGGTCAGATCGGCGATACCGGGATCATCTATTCGGATAATTTCGAGTTTCAGGTTGAAGACACCAAAAAGGAAGGCGATGCCATTATCCATATCGGAAAGGTCACCAAGGGCAAGATCGAAGACGTCATGGACAAAGAAGTCATGGCCAAAGTGGACATCAAAAGAAGAAACGCCATAAAGAGGAATCATACCGCCACCCATCTTCTGCACAAGGCTTTGAGGGAAACATTGGGTGAGCACGTCAACCAATCCGGTTCTCTGGTGGCGCCCGATAGACTGCGATTCGACTTCACTCATTTTAAGGCTTTGGACGAAGCTGAGCTGAGGAAGGTGGAATTGCTGGTCAACCGGAAAATCTGGGAGAACCACCCGGTCGGATGCAAGGAGCTTCCCATCGAGGAGGCCAAGAAATTGGGTGCCATGGCTCTGTTTGGAGAGAAATACGGAGACGTGGTCCGCATGGTGGATGTGGAGGGATATTCCAGGGAGCTTTGCGGTGGCACGCATGTATGTGCTACTGGTGAAATCGGCCTGTTCAAAATCGTCTCCGAGACCGGTATAGCTGCAGGCATGCGCAGAATCGAGGCGGTCACCGGAGAGGCTGCCTATCAGTTGGTCAATAAACAAAAGGAGCTTTTAGATGAGATAACCTTTATCCTTAAGACGTCTGATGAGAATCTCAGAGAGAGGGTGGAGACTCTCGTCAAGACCAGCAAGCAACTGGAGAAGAAGGTCAAAGAGGCTCAAAAGGAATCCGCCAAAGGCAGAATAGAGCAACTGGTGGAGAGCTGTGTAGAAATAAATGGAATCAAGGTGATCGCGTATCAGGTGGAAGCAGAAACCCGGAGCGATCTTTTGGAACTGG
>CAYOSZ010000431.1:0-2555 GCA_964406715.1 uncultured Ignavibacteria bacterium
CTCCCATGAAGGTAGTACTGTTATGATGGAACATAGAGGAGCATATATGGCGGCTCTCTTTGCTAGTCGCGAGGACTTCAGGGCGCGTCAGTCTGTTCAGAGATTTTTGAGAGAGTTTCTCCGTTTGGTTCCTGAAAGACATTTTGGAGAGGTAATTACAGAAGAGTATCGTATTGCGGCTAATGAAATGCTTCGTAGAATCTTCAAGGCTTATCTATAACCTACTACCCAAACCTAGAAGGAGTAGCCCTTACAATTTTCGATACGCCCTTGGAAGCCATCTGCCGTCTAATCTGGTTTTGTAGCTAAAATCGCTATGCTCTCGCACTCAACTCTCTATCCACAATTCTAATCAGAACATCAACCCGTTTGACTAGAGCATGCTTCAACCTAAGACCCGGGTCGGTGAGATACTTCTCATCCATAAAATCACCGAATGCCTTGGAATATAGGTCATAAGCGTTTCGTAGCTCTTCTTTCACCGACAGGAGAATCGTTGTATCCAATGTGGGAATTTGTTCTTGTAGCTCTTTCAACCAATCAAGACTTGAGAGGATTTCCTCCCGTACCTTCATTGGGAGTTCAGCCTCCTCCATGGACATCACGCGTTCAGGTCCGAGTGCCTTTTCAAGGGCAGCAACTCTCCGCCTGGTACGTCTAATGAATAGTATCGCTGCAATTCCTATTAGTCCTATTCCTCCATATGTTGCAATACTCATCACAAGACGTACAGGGAACCACTCGATGATTGGATATAATCCTCGTTGGTCCACTTGGGTTAATCCATACGAGTCTATAATCTCCTCTATGATATAAGATATGCTTCCAACCCCTTGTGATGTTACATTCAGTTCCCACCTCTGTCTTTCCGCAACAAAGATTGCATTTTGTCCGTTGACAATCACAGTCGCACTGGAATCTGAGAGTGCTGCGTCGTCTGACATGTAATTGAGGTAGAAGTAGACTGTGACTGTCCAATCCAGCTCACATTGCAGTGTCCGTCCTGCTGGTACTTCTATTTCTGGGTCAAAGGCTGGCGCACTACCCAACACTCCCGCGCTTGACACATAAATCAAATCCCATGTGGTTACGCAGGTGAACACAGTTTCTCCATCTATTGCTTCGATGCCTCCGATCAGGTCGAAATGTCCTGTGACGCTGTAGCTATGAGTGACGACCTCACTTGAGGTCACCGTGATGTACCAGTAGCCCTCTGATGCTAGGAATGTGGCTTCCTCACCATTAATGTATATCAATCCATCACTATCTGTGAACAGTGAACTAGTGTAGCCTCTTCGCACACGGAACATGACATCAACTACCTCATTAAGGTCCACGCGAGTCCGTTCTGATTCACTCCAGAACACCTCAAGTTGATCCCAAATGACATACTCAACATTAGTATCGTTGATGAGTGTCACACCATGACCACTTGGTGTGGCTGAGATGCACATGTATGCCCGGTACCCTACAGTGTAATATTGATAGGTTGTGTCATTAAGCGTCAGTGATCCTATGTATGGTGATCCATCATAGTCGAAAGTTCCTGTAACTGAAATGGAAGCAATATCTCCAACAGAAATGTAATTCTCATCAACTGATATTCTCACAGTGACCGAGTCCCAAGTGACATGGATTAGTCCGCTAAAGCGGATGTACGTAATATTGAAGGTGTCACCACTAGCTGAGGTACAAGTGTATCCTTTCCTTCCAACAGTGTAAAGGATGTACTCTGTATCATTCAGAGTTAGTTGTCCATTATACAGCTTACCATCGTAATCATATAGTGCATATGCACGGATGGAAGCGTTTCGGCCGATATTTATGTGCACACTGTTATTCAGGAGATATACTCGAAGCGAGTCCCAAATAACATATTCTTCTTCACTGTATCCTATCACCGTTATGTCATGGGTTCCACCAGAAGCAATTGAGGCTGCGTATCCACGGCGACCTACAGTACCATACTGATAGACCGTGTTATTCAGTGTGATGGCTCCATCATAAGGCGTGCCATCGAAGGCATATATTGCTGAGACCAATATCGTTGCGTTCTCTCCTACGTTGATACGGTTGTCCACAACAACAATCGTCACTGAAACACTGTCCCAAATAATATAATCTGCATCATTCGTGTTGATCACTGTGATCTCGAAAGCATCTCCGAAAGCAGACACAACAGTGTAGCCTCTCCGACCAACTGTAGAATACTGGAAGATAGTGTCATTCAAGAGGATGATTCCATCGTATTTTGAATTATCAAAGGTATAATTAGCAGACACATAGACTGATGCGTTCTCACCTATGTTGATTCGTTGTTCTTCTATTATAATTGTGATTTCAATCGAATCCCAGATTATTGATGCTGGAACTCCTGAGTCGAAAGCAACAATCCCTTCCACGAAGTCATCTATGTCAGAAACAATGAATATCAGACGGGCTACTGTTGCAGAGTCAACATCTAGGAACCACACCTGAGTCAATGGATTCCATAACATTGGAGTACCATTCAAGTACACCAGCCCTCGCGCGCCAGTTAAAACCGTTCCATCATA
>CAYOSZ010000432.1:0-2545 GCA_964406715.1 uncultured Ignavibacteria bacterium
AAGAATCCAAGCAAAGATAATAGAAGCATGGTCTGAAGCTACTGATATAGTAATTAGCCATTTCCATGGAGACCATATCCCTTTAGCAGATGCGAATCCTTATCAATTTAATATCAAAAAAGTAACCGGATTAAATACACAGGTTAGAATATGGACTAAAGACCCCCCTCACCTTTCCCCGGTTGAAAAGAAAAGAGCGGAGTCCCTTTCTTTTGTTTTAAACCAAAAACTGATTTCATCAGAAGGAAAAAACCAAGGGGGAATGGTTTTTTCCAAACCAGTTCCTCATGGAGAAGCATATGGAAATTTAGTCACGGTAATAATGACAAAAATTGAAGAAGATTGCATATTTTTGCATGCTTCTGACATCCAGCTTCTTAACAATGAAGCTATTTCTCAAATACTTTCCTGGAAACCAGATATAGTATTTGCTAGCGGACCTCCTCTTTATCTATATAAACTCTCTGAAAATCAAATCAGAAAGGCTTGGAATAATGCCAAAAGGCTATCTGAAAAAGTTGACACTTTAGTTCTTGATCATCATTTAATAAGGAGTTATCAGGGAGTTAAATGGTTAAAGTGCTTGTCATCCGAAACAGGAAAAAAAATCATATGTGGAGCTGACTTTATGAAAAAACCAAGAATGTTACTTGAAGCCAGGCGCCAGAGCTTATATAAAGATTTGCCTGTGCCTGAAGGTTGGCACGAAGCTTATGCCGAAGGAAAAGTCAACACGGATGATTATTGGAATCTGGGAAAAAAGCTTTATAAAAGTGTGAAACTTAAAGATTAAAAATGAGAGGAATTAAAAAGTTGGAGTCTGAGATGCCCCTCAGGACTTTCGGACGAACCCTTGTAGGTGAATGAATCTTGCGACCATACCCGCCGCATATCCTCGTCTTGTACAACGCAGGAGGAGAAGACCATGTATGAACGATCCAGAACCAGCATCCCAGAAAGTTCCAAGAACAATACGACCCAACTGACAGGCAAACATGACAAGTTCAAAAAGATCACCAGAAATCGCTTCGGTCACATTCGCACCGTCTGGCGGATGCTGATCTATTTGGGAATGGTGATCCTTGCTGCCATACCGGTCGTAGGGTTCCTGAAAGCTTTCAGCTTCCTTCTCCCCGCCGAAACAGGTGAGGATCACATTGCATCGGCAATCAACATCGTCTTCATGCTGGGAATCGACATAGCACTGGTGGTGGGAGCATGGATAACGCTCAGATGGATAGACCGCAGGCGGTTTGCCTTGCTCGGAATGAGCTTCTCTTTCAGAGGGGTCAAAGAGCTTTTGGCAGGGTTTGTGTTCGGTTCTCTGTATCTGACAGGCGTCTTTTTAGTCCTCTGGATAGCAGGTTTTGCCGACGTGACCCTCGGAAGGATGAACTCACAAACGCTGCAAAGCATGTTGACATATCTCGTGGTCTTTGCCGCAGCCGGGATTCTCGAAGAGCTGGCCAACCGAGGCTATCTTTTCCAGGTTTTGATTGAAGGTACAAGAGCGTGGATCGCAATTTTGGGTTTCAGCTTAGCCTTCTCGCTGGGGCATGTTTTTAACGAAGACTTCTCCTGGGTCAGTGGCCTGTGTCTTTTTCTGCACGGGATTCTTTTTGGCCTGGCATATTTCAGGACCCGCTCGCTCTGGGTTCCGATAGGCATACACATAGCCTGGAACTGGGCGCAGGGTCCGCTTTGGGGAATGAAAGTCAGCGGTACACAGATTTCCAACACCCTATTGGAGTCAGTGCCGAAAGGGCCGGAACTTCTCAGCGGTGGCAACTTCGGAGCTGAGGGCAGCTTGATCACTGTAGCTGTGACCATTGGCCTTGTTCTGTATATCTGGAAAGCCAAGTGGATCAAACCATCCGAAGAGAAGGCACTGTTGTGGCAAAGATACCCTTCTGGTTTTGGCTTGCCGCCTTCAGACTCTTCCCCGACAAAGTAGGTTCCAAATGCCCCGCCAGCGGTGGGGATTTCGGACGATAACGAATATGCCGGGCAGACCTTTCGCCCCATGGCTGGCAGGTATTTTCCACCCAAAACCCAGATGACAGACCTGGGCGCACATCCGACACAGTTTGTAGGTCCGAAATATCCTTTTAGGACTTTCGGACAAGACCGAAAGCGTCGGATAAGTCTTAAAACCCACGGCCCGCAGGAATATCAGACCTACATGGTTGAGACGATAAACCGGGTCAGGGTGATATCCTCACTTACACTGCACCCGATCTTCTGCTGTTTGACTATATCAAGGTTATCTATCACGCTGACCTCGGTGGAAATGAGCGTCTGCAGGTGAATCACTCCTTCGGGAGATGGGATTTCCCGGTCAGCGGGAAAGTTAATTTGCCTTACTCCGAGGAATATCAAGGCAATCAGTGTCACGGTGAACAGAGCCTGATATACCGGAACCCGATACGCGAACACCCCTTTGACAGATTGCCAGATGTTATCGAAAATACCAGACTGTTGTGCTTTTACAGTTTTCATCCGCCGAATGACGTTTTCCCGGATAGCCGGATGGGGAGTTAATCTG
>CAYOSZ010000433.1:0-2530 GCA_964406715.1 uncultured Ignavibacteria bacterium
TCTGCCGGTGTGATCGATCGTCCGAAGCTTCATCGACTGTTGAAAGAGACCGGTTTTGAGATTAAAAAAGAATTCGGCAGTTATGATTTCAAGGAGTATAAGGAGGGGGATTTGATGCTGATCGTGGAGGTAGTGAGGGTGTAACTCGACCCCCCTCACCTTAATCCTCTCCCCTAAGGGGAGAGGAAACAGAACGGCTCGACAAATCGAGCAACTCCATGCTCAAATCAAGGAAGACGGGGGGTGTAGTTGCCCAATTCATTGGGCGGTTTTAAGCTTGATCCTTCGACAAGCTCAGGATGGTGCCATGAATCGAGCAACTACATCTCCAGACCATGGTAGAGGGCGGTTTTTTGGCTCGATAAATCGAGCAACTACGTTCTTTCCTCTCGGTCGAAATTCTATTATATTAAATACAAACAGGAGGAATCATGAAAGAACAAGACCTGGCTTTTCATTACGTCTGCACCCGGGATGAAGGCAAAAAGATCGCCGGGGGCTTCGATCGATACTGGGTGATGAATTGCGGTTGTCGGGAGGAGCGCGGTAACAAATGTGCCCGTTCCCGCATGGACCTTTGCCTGATGTTCAGGGAGGATATCGGGGGAAGCGGAGGTTCCGGCAAAAAAGAAATCCCCAAAGCGGAGCTGGATGATATTTTCCATGAAGCTAAAGAGAAACATCTGGTGACCAGACCTTTCCGCAACGATGAAGACAGGACCAAAACCGAGGGCATATGCTTTTGCTGCGATGACTGTTGCTGGCATTTCCTGAACCCGACCGAGCATAAGTGCGACAAGGGAAACATGATCGAAAAGACTCAAACAGAAGAGTGTAACAATTGCGGGGAATGTGTGCAGGTGTGTTATTTCGGAGCCAAGAAGATGGACGACGGGGAGCTGGTGATCGAGCGGGACGAATGCTACGGCTGCGGCCTCTGTGTTGACGTTTGTCCTACAGGTTGTATCCAGATGGTTCAGAGATAATGATCGAAGAATACATAACAAACTCGGAATTCGAGACCTACTATCCCAAGCTGAGCGGGCTTCGTCCAAGAATCGCTAAAGATCTGCCCATCAAACCGGGGGTGAACATTCTCGACGTTGCCACCGGTGAGGCGTATTTCGCTATGGAAATTGCCAGGCTCAACAGCTCTCTGAAGGTTACCGGAATCGAGATCACGCAGACCGGGATAAGAGATTCTAAAAAGAACATCAAAAGGGAGGGGCTTATCGACCGGGTGAAAGTCGTGGAGATGGATGCTACCAGGATGAGCTTCGATGGGGAGGAGTTCGATATGGCGGTCAATTTCACCGGACTGGAGGACATTCACATGACCAGAGGTAAAGCCGGCGTTGAGAAGACGTTCCACGAGGTGGCCAGGGTACTTAAACCCGACAGCTATTTCTGTATTGTGGTCATGCCTCCCGAGGAGATGGAGACCGAAGCTCAAAAGATCGAGGTAGCCCTGTTTTCCTATATCTGTAATGCCACCTGGCTGAGCATCAGCGAGTACGAAGGAATGTTAGACAAGGCAGGATTCATCCCGGTCAAAAGAAAGACGTATTACACCGGCAAAAAGCTCACCCCGGAACAGGCCCAAGCGGAGATCAGATTTGCGATCAAGTACGATCCAAAAATCTATGGAATCACTACCCCGTCCTTTGAAGAAGTCTGGGCCCAATTCGGACAGCGGATCGAAAAGAACGGTTTAGGACATTATTCCAAGGTGGTATTGATAGTCGCCCGGAAATAGAATGTGAGCTCGCCAGGAATGTAGCGGAAGGTTTATGGTAATCAACTTTCTAACGTGTTAAATTTTTGGTAATGTGGGGAGAAAAATCCTATGCAATCCCCCTTTTGTAAAGGGGGACAAAGGCATGAACCGTATGGCTCATGCCAAAGGCAAAAACCTCATGGTTCATGCCGAAGGGGGATTACCGAATACAAAGATATGTCCGCACTTAGACACGATTGAAATATGCTCATAATAATTAAAACACTAATCCGTTAACTTATTTAGTTGAAGACCATTAGTCCTCCATAGTGAAGTACCAAAGCATCCCTCGACACGGTAACCTTCCCTTCAGAAGCCGAAATTTCACTTTCAATCGTCCGGCTGATTTTGTATATTCAGTCAGCAGAGTTAATCAAGTTAATAAGGAGGCGAGCCATGAAAGGATCAGTTCTTTTATTCGTTCTTTTATTGCCGCTGCTTTTTGTTTGTTGTTCGGCATCAGCGTCGGAAAACAGGTCCGGACTTTCACTGAGAGAGACTTTCGACATCTATGTGAAATCGGTTCAAACCTCCGATGTGAAAGCGCTTTTCGGCACGGTCACCCAGGGTGACGATTTTTTCTTCCTCACAGCGGACGGAAAGATGATTGACCGGGAGGGATACTACAAATTTCACCAGGAATGGTTCAGAGAAACCGACTGGGAGATGCCGGTGGAGCTGCTGAAGGTTCAGGAAGGCAGAGAATATGGTTACGTCAATGCCATCTTCTATTACCGGCAGAAAACGCCTGAT
>CAYOSZ010000434.1:0-2529 GCA_964406715.1 uncultured Ignavibacteria bacterium
CGGACCACCTTGGCATACGGCACGGATAACATGGCAGTGGTAAGAGGATAGGTAACCTGGTCCTCTATCACCTGCGGCGCCTGACCCGGATATTCGGTCACGATTATTACTTGAACGTCGGATAAGTCGGGAATGGCATCCAGATCCATGTTCTGCATGGCATAAACGCCGGCTATGAAAACGAACAAGCCCAAAAGAAAGACGATATATTTGTTCTTAATCGAGTATTCGATGACCTTCTGGATCATGGCTGCTTGCTCCTCCCCTCTCCCTTGGATGGCAATCTAATCAGCTTCATGCCGCACTCCGGACATTCACCCGGTTTGTTTGAGAGGACATGATGATGTTCCTCCAAGGGACAGGTGTAGACGTGTCTGCCGATCTCGGTAATTGGAACCAAGAACATCTCGCATTCAGGACATCTACCCGGACCCACCTGAAGGATATGCCTGTGCTCGTCCATGGGGCAGGTGTAAACCTCTTCCGCAAAGGTGGCTTTCTTATTGGGGGTGAGATTTAAGTTTTGGACTTCTCCATGAATGTGCTCGCCGGGTTCATCCTCTTTAACCATCTCAGCAGCCGGGCGTTGAGGCGATTCCGTTTTTTGCGAAACAGCCATCTTCGATTTGATCATCTTCTGAATTGCCTCTTGGGTCTTACTTTCGCTGTCCAACATGAACTGGCCTGATACCACAATAATCTCACCAGACATGAGTCCCTTCTTGACCTCCACCACGTTCCCCTCACCATTTACTCCCGCAGTGATCTCTCTGGGTGCATACTTGCCTTCTCCCATGTCGACGAAAACTATCTCCCTTTTTCCTGAGCGAATTACCGCCTCCTCCGGGATCAGAATTCTTTGGCCTGACAATTTAGATTCGATCACCACGTCGGCGTACATCTCCGGTTTAAGCTCATGTCCGGGATTGGGAAATTCCAAACGAATCTTCACGTCCCGGGTTTTCTGCTCCAGATAGGGATAAATGTAGGTTACCTTTCCCTCGAACGATTCCCCGGGTATATAGGACAGGCTCATCTTAGCTTTTTGTCCCAATTTTACGTAAGGAAGCTCATACTCATAGATGTGGGCTAAAACCCAGACGCTGGACAGATCGGCAATCCGAAAAAGATCCGAACCTGCGTTGACGTGGGCTCCGTCAACAGCGTTTTTGTGAAGGACCACTCCGGTGGCTGGCGAACAAAGAGTAAGAGTCTTTTTGATCTCTCCGTTTTGCTCTAAGTTCTCGATCTGGCTTTGGTCGATGTCCCAGTATTCCAGTCGCTTACGTGTAGAGTTCAAAAGCTCCAAAGCCCCTTTTTGGGCTTCCTCATAGGGGCTGTCTTTCAGCGCACCATAATTCTTCAAAGCAGAGAGATATTCTTCCTGAGTGCTGACCAGATCCGGTGAGTATATCTCCAGAAGCGGTTGTCCCTTCTCCACCACCTCCCCGGTGGTGTTCACATAGAGCTTTTCTATCCAACCGGAGATCTTGGTATTTATGATGTAGAGTTTCTTCTCATCATAGTCTATGTATCCCACTGTTCTGAGGATTCTGGTCAGGTTTCCGGTCTTAACTGAAGCAGTGCACAGGCCCATATTCTGAACTGTTATGGGGTCGATGCTGATGGCGCCTGCCTCTATCTCATCTTCATAGACCGGGACTAAATCCATTCCCATGGGTGATTTGCCCGGTTTGTCCGAGATGTAGGTGGGGTCCATAGGAGCCCGCCAATATTTTATCTTCAGCTCTCCTTGGGGAGCGGAGGTACCCGCAGAGGCTGTCTTAATTGGAGTCAACTTCATTCCACAGATGGGACAGTTGCCCGGCTCATCCCGAATGATGTCCGGATGCATGCCGCAGGAATAAAGCTGTTTAGCTGTAGCTTGTTCGCTTTCGATCATCTCATCAGGGGCGGAGGATTTCTTTCCGATCAACAAACCTCCAGCAACTCCTATCACCAGGGCGACAATTACGAGCAAGATAATAACCCATGGTTTTAATTTCGTTTCACTCATAGCTTATTCCCCCTTCACAAGTAAAGGTCTTCCTACCATCTCTTCGAGTTGGGCGATGGTCATAAAATAAGAGCTCAGGGCTTGATGGTAGGCGATCTCATAATTGTACAGGGTTACCTGATTGTTCAACAATGTTAGAAAGTCCACCTTGTCCACCCGGTAACCGGATTCTGCCGATTCCAGGGACTGCCGGGTCTGAGGCAGTATGGCGGTATGGTAAAGGTTTATTTCCTCCCGGAACTTGCCCATTGAATAGAAGAGCCGGGAGACGGCCAATTTTGTATTGTTTTTCATGCTTTCATATTTTTGACCGGCAGACTCCCACTTTAGCTTCTTCTCCTGATTCTTTTTTTTCTGCTTTGACCAGAAGTACAATGGAATATTTATCCCTACCGAAGCCGAGAAGAAATTCACCCCCTTGACCGGATCCATTTTCACCTCGTCCCGGAGCCGATAGCTGACCGAGAATGAAAAATCAGGCCAATATTCCCGACGGGCCAACCGATAAGACG
>CAYOSZ010000435.1:0-2524 GCA_964406715.1 uncultured Ignavibacteria bacterium
AAATTAAAAATGTAGCTCGAGGATTATCCTGTCTGAAAATAACACCGGGGAACCTATCAGGATGATATTCCGCGTCATATAATTTTCGCGCTATTTCAACAAGATCTAACTTTTCTGTAAGATCTATTTTTGCTGTTGCTACAATATTATTTACTTTATAATCTAAGATATTATCAGATTCATCTATTTCTTTAGAATTCTTTATGTTTGTTATTTTTATCTCCTTTTTTCATTTTTTATTAATTTGATAATTTCATTTTTATAGAGCTGCTGATTTCCAGATGATTTCATTTTTTTTAACAACGTATGAATTTGTCGTTTTGCAATTGGTCTAAGTGTGTAGAGTTTTACCTTTATATTTTCATCATCTATAATGTTGGCTTTACGTGAAACTTCTCTTTTATAATTTAAATGGGCTTTATAGATTTTCCCCCTATAATGGTATTTTTTACATTTATTACAATAATATTTATACATATTACTCTCGCTTTTCTTTTGATAATGTTGATAATTTTTATACTAAATTTAGAAATTCTAACTTTAAGATTCCATTTAATCTTGGAAAAGATTTAGGTCAATGACAAAAGGATTATTAATTACTCTCCAAAATAAACAATTTATGGTCATGAGGTATGTAAAACTTATCTTTTTGTTTTATAATGACAGTGTGGAAATATTCAGCTAATCCTAGAAAACCACGTATAACAGATTCATCTTCTTCAAAAAGAAATTTTATTGTAACAGTTGCGTTATTTGATTTAAATTTAACCTTTTCTTGGACTCTATCATCTATTAAGGGAAGTTTTAATTCTGATACAATTTCATACGCTCTTTTTATAAAATTTTCGTGTTTATTCATTTCACCACCATTGAAATAATATTTATTAATTTTACCTTAAATCAAATTAATGATATTAACCGCTTACTATTTTTCATTTGCAATTAATTATTTCATTAAATTAACCAATATGAGTAAGCAAATCAAAAAACTCAAGGATAAATACAAAAAATTTCAATTTTTGTTTCCTTTTGAATATCTCATTTGATATTCAGGTCAATTTAAAGTAACAATTGCGATTTAAGGATATCAAATCATTTTTTTATCTATATCATTAAAATAAATTCAATTATTTAATTTTTTGGAAAGAAAAATAAGATTTAGAAATGGTGTTCCTTATACTGATATTGTGAAAAATGTTCAAGATTATGGAGAATGGGATTTTTATTTTACAATAAGCACGAAAAAGGAAATAGATTTGTCATCGAATGATACCATTAAATTAAAATTAAAGAGCCATTAATTATAATTATAGAAATATTTCTATATTCAAGATAAAGACGAATTACCATCATGAAATATAATTTTAATTAATTCACTCCAGTCTTTTATTCCAAAATCTGTCCATTCACGACAATTAACTGCCCTATAAATCCCACTCATTCCTTTATCGTTAGATTTAGGAATTCTATTTTGTTTTTTATTAAATTCTTTTAATATTTCGATAGTAGTGTCAAGTCCTCTTTTGCCTTTATATTTAATAGAATTAACTTCACCAAATACCTTTTGAAGCATTTCATTCCAAGTCCTTATTCCTAAAGTTAACCATTCTCCACGGTGAATTGCACTAGTGATTCCTCAGATAATTTTCAACATAATAAATTATAATCTTCACCTTCTAATGGAATCAAACTTTTAAGCTTATCCATATATTTGTCATTGGATGAATAGTTTGAAGCTCCAAGTGTGAACCATACATTCTCTCTCCGAGCTATTCGGATCTCCTTTTCTGTTAGGACAGCAAATTCTATCCCATGCTTTTTAGCCCATTCTTTTGCAGCATTCCATCGTTTCTTATATTTATTTCGATTAACAATGATTTCTTCCCCATATTTAATTTCATATAATCCACATTTACCATTTATATATTCGACATATGTATCAGGCATATATTTTCGTGCTTTTCCCTTGTTATCATTATATTCTATAGTAATAGGTTGATGCGGGTATTTTCTTACACTAGGGGCGTGATTGCATAACAGATATAGATCTCTTTCTAAACATGACTCGTATTCTACAACTCCGTTTGGAACTTTACTTGCCAGAATTATTCCCCTGTTTCCTCGTTCTTTTGGCAGAATTTTACGAACAGGAATCCAATCAATACTCATTCTCAATCAAAACTAAAAATATCTTACACAATTCAAATATGATTCTCAATATTTTCTAAGAAAAATGATCAGTTCCCCTCTTTTTTTAATATAAGGAGTTCAGAGGATTTCTGAAAAAGAGAGTCGACTCTTCTACTAGAACCATTTTATAATTTTTATAATTCCCATTTATTGTTAAAAAAAGCACTCTATGTAATAAATCAACATTGTATTATTTATTTTTAGGCAATCTCTCTAAATTTGGTGTAATTTTACGAGGATGTATTTAAATATTAATTATACATATTGCGATATCATAAATGATTAATTAAGAAAATAAGAATTAAATTTTTAATAATAAACGATTATTTAATTA
>CAYOSZ010000436.1:0-2524 GCA_964406715.1 uncultured Ignavibacteria bacterium
CACAGGGTCCAGGGCGGGCGCAGTATGGAAGCCGGGTGCACGCCCAACAGGCAGCCCAGCGATGCCAGGTTCGAAAAACCGATCGGGACGGAGAAGTCGACCATGTTGCTGATCACAGATAAGAACGAGACCAGGGTCACGGCGCCCATCAAGCCGACCGTCAGGACGGGCCAGACCCGAAACTGCATCCGGCGTGTGCCCGGCTGCCAGAGCACCTGGGCGGCCAGGAAGAGCAGCATCACGGCGAAGTCGGGACGCACGGCGGCGGCCAGGCATCCCGCCAGCCAGCCGGCTACCAGAAGAATCTTCGATTTCTTGCTCTCCGACACAACCACCAGGGCCATAGCGGTCAGGAACAAGAAGATGCCCAAGCCGTAAGCGTCGTCGGTGGGAGACAAACGGGCGTGGGCAGGCCACAGCGCCAGCAAAACCGCGCAAAACGCCGCGCATCCCAACAACCTCGAAATGACCGCTGCCCCACTCATCACGGAGCATTCCAACAGATCTCCGAAAGCCCCGTCAACCGGTTGAATTCCCTGGCCGGTGTATTACCCTCTATAGCTCATTTCTTCATTTCGGAGGTCGCACATGGGACGCCTGTTGCTCGGCTTTCTTCCATTCGTGTTCTTCCGCATCTGGCTGCGCCTGGCAATCGTCGTCGGCGCGCTGGCGACCTTCACCGCCATGCTGATGGTGGGCTCCATCATTGGCGGACATGAAATCCCGAGCCCTATCTCTAGATCAGGAGGCCTGGATGGCTCACCGGTACGATATAACTCATGAAATCCGAGGCGGGATTACAAAAATCTGAGGATGGGCCGGCCCTGAGGGGATCGGTCGTTCGGTAAATACCTCCGTAATTTCAATAAAATGAGATCTTACGGGGCGGGGGCACGGGGATTGCAGTAACCCGGGGCAGATGAGATGAGCCCACGGGTCAGGCGGTGCACGCTGGGTAACCCGTGGGCTTTTTTGCGGCTAAAAAGACACGAACGTTCGTTCCAGAATGTGACCCCGGACACAGAAATGGGGTGAAATCCGCAATACGCTGGGTCCAACATAAGGGATGAATCCGGCGTCCCTAGCGCCGGTTATATGATAGGGCCCCGTGCACCGGGGCCTTTTTATTTCTACGATTCTTCGGCGGGGTCCTCGATCTGGGTGAAGGGATCCACCTGACGGAGGTTCAACTCGGAGAAAGCGCCGCGGTTGGAGCGGACGCGATGCATGTCGTTGTACTGGGTGCGGTGGAACAAGGTCGCCTGGCACATGAAGTCCAGGCAGCTCATGCCGTATTTAGCGGGCAGTCCGGCGTCGAAGGTCTCGGTGACCGGGCCGGGATCGGCGCGGAAGAGCAGCTTGAATATCCAGTGGCGGTTGAGCATGTAGTAGGTTCGCTCGACCTTGTGGGATTCTTTGGCCAGCCGCACCGCGGCGGTGGCGACCCGCGAGGTCAACTGGTGCTCGGGGTGGCCGGTGGCGCCGTTGTGGGGATCGAAGGTAATCAGCAGGTCGGGACGGAAGCGGCGGATTGCGTCGGCCACGAACACGACCGGATCCTTGTGTTTTTTCCATATCCCGAAGATCTCGTGGCGCTCTGGAAACGAGGACACCGGCAGCGGCGCGTTGAAGAAATGCTCGTGAACCAGGACCGCCCGGTACATCTCGGCCACCTTCTCCATCTCCAGCCCCCGCACCGTGGCCAGATCCGGGTTGCACCCGGTCTTCAGGTAGCACTCCCCGCCCTCGCCGTGGGTCAAGATGATCATAGCCAGGGGATTGCCATAGTAGATGCTCGAGCGGGCTAACACCGAGCCGGAGAAACACTCGTCGTCCGGGTGGGGCGCCACCCACATGACCCGGGGGCCCTGCTTCAAGAAATCGTCAATGGGCACCGGCTCCGGGGAGCCGTCGGGCCTTACCGGAGCCACGGCACAGGCTGACAGCGCAGGGAAGGCCGCGGCGGCCGCGGCGACCTTCAGGAAGTCCCGGCGGTTCATATTGAAAGTGTAGGTCGTCGGAATCGACGAATCAAGCTGATGTTTCTTGCGGGGTTCTATTGGGGCTGGTATCTTCGCCCTCGGAGGAAACAACCATGAAGAACAGGAAGATCGCCGTCATCGGGGCCGGAAACATGGGAGCGGCCTTGATCAAGGGGATGGTGCAGTCCAAGGCGGTGGCACCGGGAAGCATCACGGCGGCGGACACCAACAAGGTACGGCTATCCGAGGTGAAGAAGGATTTCAAGGTCAAGACCCTGGCCAGCAATTCCGAGGCGGTCCGGCGGGCGGACGTGGTGGTGCTGGCGGTCAAGCCGCAGATCCTGGACAAGGTTCTCAAAGAGATAAAAAAGAGCCGGAAGAAAGACGCCCTGTTTCTTTCCATTGCGGCGGGCTATCCCACCGCGCTCATCGGGCAGATTCTGGGCGGAAATCCGCGGGTGGTGCGGGCGATGCCCAACATCGCCGCGGCGGTGGGAATGGCGGCCACCGCGCTGTGCAAGGGCAAGCACGCCCGCAAGAAG
>CAYOSZ010000437.1:0-2522 GCA_964406715.1 uncultured Ignavibacteria bacterium
TCGACAACGCGAATGTTGTAAAGACTGACATAGAAACGAGTAATGGCGTTATCCACGTGATTGACTCTGTGATGATACCTGCTTAGTTCCATAGATCCGTAACAAACACAGGGTTTTCTAACCCTGTATCTTCTCTTTTTTCCAACAGGTAGCTAGCTCAGGTTATCTCCCGTAGCATGGCACTCTCTTTTCTTGCGCACAAATTCTTCCAGAAAGATTCAGCTTCCAATCTGATGAAGACCAAGATTCCCACCAGTAAATCTATATCCGTATGACATCTTGTATGTATCAACTTACTAGTAGCTAATTTTATTTTATAGAGTGGAAGTGTAAAACCGTGCCAACGGGTAAGCTAAAGGGTTACAACGGTAAAATCACTCGAGTTGTCAAGATCTCTGGAGCGAGAATGGAGTACTTTATCTCCGGTACACCAGAAACGACATACGAGCAAGCTCTACACCACAACTGGCCCTTCGAAGACCGCGACATTAAGAGCAAATTAAAAATAATGACTGACACGGGAGAGGACGTGACCAAGCGCACACTCCAAAGTCATGAAGGCACCGTGCTAGTAGAATTCCTTGACATAAAGTGACTATTACTCTTCTAAACTCTCAGTGAGAAATGCTGCAGTTCACGGGGTCATTAGGTGGATGAACGCCAGATGACGTCTCTTATAGCTACAGATATTTGAAAAATTGGGTAAGTTAGAACGTCTATTACAGCTATTTTATGTGCCTAGGCGCTATCATAGTACTATTGGAGTGGGTAATGTCTAATGGATTTTACCGATGAATTGAGATCTGCAGAGGTATCTTTGAAACAGGCTGAGAAAGAATTTCTGGCTGGAAATGATGGAATAGCTGAAGAACTTTTGGTAAAATTATCAACAGGCCCCTTTTCTTTTGATGCCAGAACAGCACGAGAAAATATGCAGAATCTTGATGAGTCTCGTTATATCAAATGGAGTCGATGGGTGAAAAAATTCGAATTCTTAGCCTCATTTTGGAAAGACGAGGGATATCCGAGTATTGATACAAAAACGCTTCAGGCTAGTAATCCCGACTGGTATTCAAAACGAACAGAAACTTCGACATTCGTAAAGGACCTGATGATTCATCGAAATGTGGTTGCTCCTACTGTTGATGGCGAGCGAGAAGGATCCGCAACCACCCAAGGCAACCCATCAAACAAATGGTTGCTTGATTTTGTCGCTTTTTCCAGTCTGCGTCTATCCTTCAAGAACCATTGGGAACGGTTGGTACGAGATATTGTGATGAAACGCTCCCAGACGAACTTGATACTTGTAGCTGAACGACTAGGTCTGACAATTCCAGAAGTTCTTGGTATCGCCCAAAAAATCAAGGGTCTAGATGACCATGTGATTGGGCACGATGTGAGCGATTCCAGCAAGAGCCTGATATATCAATGCAGAAAACCCGACCCTAGTTTGACCCCTCTGGTAGACATACCCGTGTGAACCATCACACACTATTTTGACTGCTGTTTTGGAAGAGAAAATCTCACGATTCATGTTTTGATTTATTATCTGAATTTTTCAAATACGCATGAAAAGAGTGAAGTGAGAAAGGCACTCTTTTAATTAATAACACCAGCAGATGTTTAATGGTCTATCTATTTATTATTTCAAACAAGTGCTACAAATAGTTCTTACGCGTTCAGACCATAATTAACAACAGTAGTGAATCTATTGAAAAACTCAGACTTCAATACTGAATCTTTGGACTCTATTGAATCGATGGACGAACTCCAAAGGAAAATAGAGAAGCTACAGATTCGCGGTGCGTTGATACTCTCCGCGTTCGTCTTGTACCTTTTCATAATAGTATTGATTCCTCGTGAAATCGCTGAGGTAGTATTTGGTCCTGGACTTGCAATTTCAGTAATGATCTCATTTGTTGGTCTTTACCTGCTTACCATAAGCTCGACGTGGAGGTACTATGCCTACGGAATCACGATCTTACGACGTATCTCTCCACCAGATCCAGCTGTTACGGAAGCGTATGCTGTCACAAAACATGGAAATGCCTTCATCTTCATCCTGAGAAGTGCACCTTACGCCCTCTATTTTGTGTCTTTCTTTAACTCGGAATTAACCCCTGCAATGGAGATTGATATCCCAAGGACGTTCTGGAAATGGAACTCTACCCTTCATATCGGGGGTCTCAGGGTACACAACCGGAGTGGGAGATTTTCGATTCCAACTCCAGAACGAGAGATTTATTCAGGAGAAGGAATCCTTTTGGCTCTTCCAATACGAGGGAAATCTTACATACTACACGTTCCAGAATTCTCACGGGATTGTCTGCTTGCAGTTGCAGAGTACGTTTCGCTTCTGACCTCCCATGGGACCTTAATTGACTGAAATTCAAGCGAAAGAACACAGGTAGCAAAACTCGAAATCAGAATTGTTTAATATCATAATTTCCAAGGATAAATCATGCCGATTGTTGACGTTAAGATGTGGAAAGGCACATCTGAAGACGCTGTGGAGCATATTA
>CAYOSZ010000438.1:0-2505 GCA_964406715.1 uncultured Ignavibacteria bacterium
TAGCATGAACAACTACCAAAAGCTACAATAACAGCACATTTTTGACGCATTAATTTTGTACCTTCAATATCCTGTTTAGTTCGAAGGCTTCCTTCTATGAATCCAACAACAATTTCACCATCTTCTCTAGCTTTCAACGAATCATACTTAAAATCGACTACTGCTGGCCAATAGACAATCTCTAACGCTGGAAGAACTGGCAGGAGAGCTAAATGCAAGTCAATTAAGCTCTGATGACAACCCCAACAGTCGCTATTTTGCCAGAACGCGACCTTAACTGGTATAGAGATCACCTCTTTTAATTTTAGCAGCTTTTACAGTCATTATATTTTCACTTTTGTTGTTTTTTTTTTGATTTTAAAATAGTTAATTTGTAATAAAATAAATTAGTTGAGTTAATTTATTCATAACTTTATTAAAAACTTCTGATTAAGTTTACATTTAGATATATTTATTTAAATTCATGCTTATGAATAAATATTCAAAATGCTTAATTGGTTTTTTTTACATGTTTAAATTAGCTAATTTGTAATAAAAAAAATTAGTTGAAATAATTTATTCATAATATTATTAAAAACTTCTGATTGGGTCTGAATTTCAATAAGATTATTTAAATTTATATAAATGAATAAATATTCAGAATATTTAATTGATTAAATTAAACTGTTTATTCATTCAATTGTAATATCGAATGATTATTCGAAAAATTTCTTTTTTTTTTATTTTCTTAACTATAGTACTGATTTTAATCAAAAAGTAGATTTAAATCCGTCAAATTTGAAAAATTGAATGATGCTGTTATCATCTAAATTCTTTTAAAATTTGTTTCAATTTGACAATTATGAGTCTAAAAAAGGGAGCTTAAATATAATCCCCTTAGCTTATGGAGCCTGTAGAGGTTTATTTTGAAGAAAAAATAAAAAAGCAAGTATTAAAATAATTAAATCACTCCCTAATTAAATAAAAGAAGAAAACTTAGGAGTTTATATGAAATTAGCGGTAAATCAAGCAACATTAATGAAAACTCCAATGAAAATTTTCTTGAATGCGATAGCTAAAGCAGGTTTTCAAGGAGTTGAATTGAGACGAGATGAGACCTTTGAATATCTTAATGAATATAAAGTTCAAGATTTAAAAGAATTGTTGGAAAGTAACGGTCTTGAATGCATAACATTTAATGCTATTGAATTATTTTCTTTATGTCCAGAAGATGAATTCAAAAGAATACTGGAATATACTGAAAGATTAATGAATATCGGAAATGAAATCGATTGTGACACGATTATTACTGTTCCAAGTTTTCTTGAAGACTCACATCTGGGATCTGGAAGAATTATTTCTAAGACTATAGACAGACTGAAAATTATTGCTAAATTAGCAGAAAAATATGATTTTAAACTCGGTTTTGAGCCACTTGGTTTTCTGAATTGTTCTGTAAGAAAGGTTGAGATGGCATTAAAAATCATCGAGCATGAAGACTTACCGGATATGGGATTGGTTATTGACACATTTCATTATTTCGTTGGTGAACATTCTATAGAAGAATTAGAATCAATTGAGCTAAAAAAATTATGGTTAATCCATATTAATGATGCCATTAAGAAACCTTATAAAGAATTACAAGATTCGCATAGAGTTTTACCTTGTCTAGGTTTTTTTAACCTTGAAATGTTTGTTAAAAAATTAAAGGATATTGGTTATGATAAGTGGCTTTCTTTAGAACTATTCAATGAACAGATTTGGGGTGAAGATCCGTATAAAGTAGCAAAAAACTCAATGGAATCCATACTTAAATTAATTTAGTACCTTCTTTTAACACTTACCTATAGAATAATATAAATTCTTTTAATTTTCAATTCATTTATTCTATTATGAATGAAAAAAAAGAGAGTTCAAATATAATCCGTTTGGCTCATGGAGCTGGTGGCTCCATGTCCATGGAATTAATCCAATTTATTGTAAAAAATATTCCATATAAGAATGTAAATAATGGTGTTGGATTGGTGGAACTAGATGATGCAGCTACAATCCCCTTAGATAATTACGAAAAAGAAATTGTTATTACCGCAGATGGTCATACAATTCATCCATTGTTTTTTCCAGGAGGTGATCTTGGAACTCTTAGTATTTGTGGAACAATCAATGATCTTATAATGATGGGTGCAGAGCCCTTAGCTTTAACTTCTATAATAATCATTGAAGAAGGCTTTGAATTCAAAAATTTGGAAAAAATAACTAATTCTATGAATTCTATGACAGAAAAAGCTAAAATTGCAATAATCGCAGGAGATACTAAAGTAATGCCAAAGGGAACTTTAAATGAATTGATTATAGCAACAACAGGGATTGGAATTAAAGATAAAAAAATAAAAATATTGGATAATAACTTAAAAACTGGAGATCACATTATCCTAACTGGAAGTATTGGAGATCATGGAACAGCATTGATAGCTTCACGAGAAGGGCTAAATATATCTACTGATTTAAAATCAGATCTTTCATTAT
>CAYOSZ010000439.1:0-2502 GCA_964406715.1 uncultured Ignavibacteria bacterium
CTCTCCTCCGACCGTTCTATTCGAAACATCCAACTCTTGATCTACAAACCTCCAGGACCTCTCCCCTATCAGCTCGTAGAGCCCCAACCTCCGTGGATCGCAACCCTCCTCCGGATACTCTAAAGAGACCTTCGCCCGTCCATTAAACGGAATCGTGGATGGCTCGAACGAATACACATTTCCCACCAGCTTATGTTCGGGCTTGACTTCTATCTCCTCCGTCCGGATGGTTACGTTTATGTCATCATACACTGCATTGGGAAGGAATTCAACTTTCGCTTCACCATCCGCACTTATCCCGAATCCCCCACCCGATTTGGTGACGATGTCAACGGGGATGGTCTTCTCCAACGTGAACCTGTCACCATACAAGTCTATTCCTTCCATCAGAAGAGTCATCTCCTTCTGCAGGGTCAGGAAAAAAGGAAAGATCAAGCCATGGTTTTTTTCTGAAGTCTGTTCACGGAAAAGTGGATCGAAATCAAATCCACCGTATTTGAGTGAAAATCCGGGCATCTCCCCTACTGGCTGGTTGAGCTCCACTTCGAATACAAAAAAGCCGTCCTTGAATTCGTATTGATAAGTCAACTCCACGGAATCTGCCTCGTCTCCCCTTTCAAGTCGATCCGGATTAACCGGAAGATACCACTGTTCGGAGAAGGCGCCGAAGGTGTCTTTTGCTTTTATTCTTAACAGAACGGGTTCGTCTGGCTTTACCGCTAACGGAAAGACGTATTCACCTCGAGAACTGCCGATCTTTTCCCGTTTGACCTCCTCCCAGGATGTCTCTGCCGAACCGCTCTTCTCCACAATAATCTCCTCAACCATATCGTCCGCATCATCAAACTGAACTATGATCTGCTTTTGGCCATTCTGCTCTTCAAGCCGACATGAAAGGATCGATGGGCTATGATCGAAAATCAGAGAAAAAACCAACTCAGATGAATTTCCGGCAGCATCGAAGGCTTTTATCTTCACCTGATGCGGACCTGGTTTAAAAAGCTCGGAATTTATCCTTCCTCCAGCCGGATCATACATGGGAAGATCATTACCCTCCTCTACGAAGAGTTTAAGAAACTCTTTTCCCCGTTTTTTCCTGAGTTCAAAATCACGATCCAGTTCAATCATATGAGTCTTCTCAAAGGAGAACTTATCATATCGTGAACAGAAGAGCAAACTATCGTCCAGATAAAGCTCGAGACGACGGATTCCAAGATTAAATCCGGATTTATCTATCTTGTCATGGACACACAGCTCCAGGCCAACCTGACCTTCAGCTAACGGGTTTTCGTATGGTTTATATACTTTCTCCGTGGGGTTGAGAAAGAGGCTTAGAATAACCGGTTCGGTTGAGCCATTTATCTTAGTTCCGACCTCTAACGGTCTGAGTGCTACATATTGCATGACCGGGGGAATTTCGTCCTTTACGGAGAAACCGGAGATGAGTGGATTTATGGGATTGCTGATCGAATCTCTCAACTCGAAATGAAGATGTGGTGCACCCCAACCGCTCTCGCCGGAATAACCGATAAGCTGCCCCTTTTTCACCCTAATTTCATTCTCCTTGAGAAAAATATCTGTCTTGTAGTTTTTGGTTTTAATTTGTGTTTCTGTTACCACAGTTGCAATCGCCGGTGAGAAATCCGAAAGATGCCCGTATACTGCAAAACGTCCATCGTCCAGCCTCAGGTAGACTGCCTTACCGTATCCATACCATGAGGTGTATAGCCTGTACACATAACCCGACTGACAGGCAACCACCTTGTATCCTATCTTCATCTGGGTGCGAATGTCGATCCCGGAATGGAAGCGGAAACTGCGGTGCTCGGCGAAGTTGGAAGACAACTGTCGCAATCCTTCAATGGGCCAGAGATAATCTTGATCGTTCGGCTCAGCTTGAATTGGAGATGATGCAAAACCGAAGATTGCCAATGACCATAATACCATCAGAGTGCACGTTACTCGTTTCATCGCACATGGATGGTAAAAGATTACCCGGCGATTGTCAAATTCTTTATGGGTTATCTCTGAAAAAGTAGGTCCGAAATCCTCCGCATCTGGCGGAGGTTTCGGACATAATAGTTGTCGGATAGTCCCCACTACGGGGATATATCCGACCTA
Organism: uncultured Ignavibacteria bacterium; assembly: GCA_964406715.1. GTDB lineage: Bacteria > Zixibacteria > MSB-5A5 > MSB-5A5 > SM1-73 > SM23-73-3. Next base: position 2,122 of record CAYOSZ010000439.1, read on the forward strand.
CGAATTATCCCCTCTCTTTTTAAGAGAGGGGCACAGGGGTGAGTTCAAGATGTTTACCATCCCATAGCGTAGCTGTGGGCCACCCATCGAAGAATCAGAGAGGGGACTAGGTCTTCCCTCCCTTGGTGTGAACCATCTGGTTCACACCTCGATGGTTCGACAAACTCACCACAAGCGGGAGGGAATAAAAGGGAGGGTGAAATCAACACACCGGAGCTCGATAGCAAGACATCAGGAGAAAAGGGCTTCTGACCTGCTGCTACTCAGCCTTTCGAAAATCTTACTGCCCAATCCCGCCACAGCTTCGGATGGTCCACTATAGTGAATCCCGCCTCTTGCGCTGCAGATTCAGTGGCTTGGCATTCAGCGGGTGAGACGTGA
>CAYOSZ010000440.1:0-2501 GCA_964406715.1 uncultured Ignavibacteria bacterium
AGGTATCAGAATGGTTCGAAGCTCACCATAAATGGGAAATTTGCTACTCGTGGCAAGATAGCCGGGTGCCCTACAGCTCTGATGTGGGAAAGCCAGACATCAAGTTCTTTTGCTATGGCGCTTCTTCTGCCAGCTTTAATATGGCTCGTCGCAGGCGCCGATGTTTGTCAAACAGCGTCACGAAATCGGACTCGCGGCGTTCTCCCTTGGCCCTGACGACCTGCACCAGTGCACGTTTTTCCTGAAGTCTCCAGCGGGAGATTCCCGGCAACATCACGACCAGAGGGCTCCACCGCTCCCAGGCCAGCCGTTCGCCGCCCGTCCATCTCCGCTGAGTCCTGATTCCCAAAAGTTGCGCTGCCTCGCGCGAGAGCGTTCGAACTGCCTTCTCCCGGTCGGCCCCAAAACGGTCTGCCAGCAGGCGTGAGATCCTCAGGCCAAGCTGTCCCAGGGGTATCTTCACCAGCACGTCCTGCTTTGCCCGGTTGGGGTAGAGGAACACAGGCTCAGACGAAAGCTTCTGCAGGGTGGATATACTGGAGCGATGCCGGGGATTCTCTCGCATGAGCCGCAGCTCTGACCGCAGAAGCCGGCGCACCTGTTGGTCCTCGGGACGGAAGCCAAGCTTGTAGTAGAACCACCAGGCGCCAGACTTGAGCCCCTCGGTGTTGTTGTGTCCCAGCTGGAAGGGATCGATGGAAAACGCATCAGCACCGAAAATGTGACGTGCCATAGCCAGGACCCGTCCGAAGATACCGGCAGCTTCGGCACTCCGATAAGTCTCGAACACGTTATAGGCGATCTCCGAGGAGCCAAACAGCGAACTGGTGAGTACGTACCCGATGGGCACGCCGTTCTTGATGGTCAAAAAACCATAGACTGATTCCAGCAGCAACCGCCTTTCGGGGATCTGCCCGATGCAGGCGAACTGTAAGCCCTGTCCACAATCCACCAGCCTGACGTCGTTCTTGTCGCCGTATTCGAAAGCGTCGAGACCGCGGGAGCGGGTGATCATCGCCGCAATTGCCGCATCGATCATTCGCTGACCTTCACGGGGTGAGAGTAAGTGCACCCGCAAAGGAGGTTTTCTCACCTCCTGCCTGAGATTGGGGCGGGCCCGGGACAAGGGTTTAGTTTGGAAGACCACAGGCATCCCGGGCAGTTTCGCGCCGGTGCGGGTCGGAGTGCTGGGACCGGGCGCCAGCCGCATGGGGACGTCGAGGTCCTCGTAGAGCTTCTCCTGCGTAAACGAGCTGGCTCGTAGGGCTTCAAAACGACGAATCAAGAAGGCGGCGTCCGTCTCGCCGGTTCCTTTAAGACGGTTGAGCCATTCCCTGGACGAATAGGTCAGCATATCGAGAGCCAGGGACTCGGAGTAGGGCAACAGGATAGGTAGAAGTTCCACCAGCTTCTCTTTGTTGGTGAACTCCGCCCAATCTATGGTGAGTTTGTCCGGGAAGCGCTTGACTATCCAACAGGCAGTAGGCCAGAAGAAAGAATAGTTGATGTCCGTACCGGCGATACCCGTATCGGCAAGCGCACGGCGATGACGGCGCAGGTCACCGCGTCCGGCGAACCCGGCCAGCATCTGCTCTACCTGCTCGAGAATCGGCCCGCTGTCGGGGTAGGCGTGCAGGAAGCACAAGAACTCGTGCAACCAGCGGACCTGGTTGGCTGTTTCTAATCGTCCTGTGAGTTTGCTCAGCAGGCTTAGCTTTCGCGCAGCGGCATCCCCGCCGTAGACATTCTTCAGCTTCACAAGCTGTCTTAATAGAGGTAAGGCTTTCATTGAGATATCCTTGATCTGTTCGTGCTGACGTCCCGCACAGCGCAGCTGCGTGCCACCCGTCTTCTTGCGGGCAGAGGTACAACTTCTGCCCGAACACCGGGCTTGGTTACCAAGCCTGATTATTCCAACCCGCTGTTTTAATACAAAGCTGTGACCTTCCCGTCTAGCCAAAGTCCTTTCGCAGACGAAATGTTGTGGTCTGATCAGGTTGCAGTTCCGGTCCTCCGACAATACAGTAGCCGTTCTTCTGCCAGAATCGCAATCCTTCGGCATTGTTCACCTGAACCGCCGAGACAATTGCAGTTACCTGTGCATTCTTCCTGATCTCGTTTTCAACCAACTCAACGATCCTGCGCCCTATCCCCTGGCTCCGAAAAGACGGGGCAATCATCAGAAGGGAGATGAAGGCAACATGAGGATCCCTTTCAAAATTGCTCGGCACGAAATCGACAACGCCGGTCATTCCACCATCCGCAGCGAAAACGCCACAAAAAACGCCGCCCTCACCCTGCGAGTTCTCAATATCTTTGACCACCATCTCCATGGATGCGGTCGGCTCCGGACCCAATGCCAGGAAGTCCTCACACTGCCGGTACACGTCCAAAACTGCACCCAAATCGTCTTGAGTGATGGTTCGCACTTCAAAGGAGTCATCTCGAATTAACATTCCCGCCATCCGCGATCGTTCATTTTCATATTATGAGGAGGGCAT